>JBBQXW010000050.1:0-29698 GCA_038209275.1 Chloroflexia bacterium
GTATCGTGTCAATAAGTCGGGGCTTTTCTAAAAGTAGAAAAGCGGTTATAATATCGTAATGCTAGATCACTTTGAGCCTTCTCAAATCGAAGACGAAACTTTACGCCAGCAGTTTATCGTGCTGGTCAATTTACTTGAGAAGGCGCTGAGCGAAAATTCTCTCTTAAAAGACGAAAATGCCACCCTCAAAGACGAAATCACCAAATTGAAAGGTGGTCAAGGTCGTCCTCCCTTCGGTTCTAGTAAAGCCAAAGCTAAAAGTAATGACCCTCTAGCCCAATTCAAGCAACCTAAGCCTCCTAGCGCTGCCTCTTCACATGCAGCTAAAGCGCCATCTCGTAAAGCCGCTAAAAACGCTAAACTAACCCCAGACCGCGTAGAAACTCTCGAATTGGAGTGGGCGACCCTACCAAAAGATGCCCAGTTCAAGGGCTACCAGGAGGTAGTGGTGCAAGATGTCAAGTTTGAAGCCACCACTATCCTGTTTCGGCGGGCCAAATACTACTCTCCCGCTCAAACAATGGCTTATACCGCGGCGCTGCCTTCCGGCTATAACGCCGAAAGAAGCTAAAGAAATTGTTATTAACAAACAATGGCTTATACCGCGGCGCTGCCTTCCGGCTACTCGGGTCAGTTTGGGCCAGGGGTAAAAGCCTGGGTTTTGAACCTCTACTACGCCGCCAATCTGAGTGAGCCAAAACTGCTTGAATTTTTGCACACGATTGGTCTTGAAGTCAGTCACGGCCAGCTTTCCAACTGGCTGATCCACGACCAGGCGTTATTTCATCAGGAAAAAGCCGAGCTGGTGCGGGCTGGTATTGAGAGCAGCCCTTATCAGCATTTTGACAGTACCGCCACTGGAATGTTCGGTCAGACTTACCACTGCCATATCTTGTGCAATCCACTCTACACTGCTTACACTACTGTGCCAACCAAAGACCGCCTGGCGCTGCTCAAGGTGTTGCGGGGCGACCAACCCCTGCGCTACCGTTTGACCAACCAGGTGCTGGAACGATTAGCTGAGGCTGGAGTAGCCGCTAAAATCAGGGCCGGGCTGGCCTTGCTACCCTTCGAGCAGGACTGGAGCGAGACCGAACTCGACCAAAAACTAGCCACGCTCTTGCCCCAGCTAAAAGCGAGCCGGACCAAAAAGATTAAGGAAGTAATGGCCCTTGCCAGCTACCACTGCCAACTGGATTACCCGCAAGTGCAACTGCTCTTGACCGACGATGCGCCTCAGTTCGAGGGCTTAACTCGTGAGCAAGGGCTGTGCTGGCTGCACGAAATCCGTCATTACAAGAAACTGCGACCCCAGACTGGCTACGCCAAAAAGCGCTACACTGAGTTTTTGGATAAGTTGTGGGAACTCTACCACGATTTAATGGCTTACCGACTTAGTCCCTCGCCAAAGGAAGCCAGGCGCTTAAGCAGCAGGTTTGACGCATTGTTTAAGGGAGAAAGCGGCTACGAGCAACTCGACGAACGCAAGCGTCTCACTTTTGCCAAGAAAGAGCGACTACTGGCGGTGTTGGAGCATCCTGAACTCTTGTTACACAACAATCCGGCAGAACTGGGAGCGCGGCAACGAGTGCGAAAGCGCGATGTGAGCTTGCAAGCCTGTAAAGCAGCGGGACTGGCCGCCTGGGACAGCTTCCAAAGCCTGGTTGAAACGGCCAAGAAACTAGGGGTTAATTCCTACGCCTATTTTTATGACCGCATTAGTGGCAAGTTTTCGATGCCGAGCCTGGCTACGCTGATTGGTCAAAAGGGGGCGGAGTTGAAGTTGAACGCCTCCTGGACCAATCCTAGTCCAGTTCTAGCCGCTACCCTTTAAGCTAAAAGGCGCTAATCTTATTTAATTGTTAAAGAACCTTTCCAACAATTGTATCAAGCTTTGGGGTAGCTTTTCTACCCCGACTTATTGGAACGATACAAAAATAGGTTCAGCTTATTTGTTTCTAAATGGTGTGCGGCCTGTATTGTTAATGGCCGGGATAGACATTTCCAATAAAGATGAAATTAAGGATACCACAGACGATTGGGGTAGCACCAGACCTCCGGCGGATCGTGCTAGTATTCCTACAAATAATCCTGTTGATTACAATACTAATAACTGGATAAAGTGGCTGAGTGATGCTGGTATTCCCAATTGGAATGCTCCTCGAGACGGTACTAAATCCATTGATAATCAACAAATCTTTTTAACCGAAGGAGCTAAATTTCTATATAAAACCTATGGAACAGCTAAAATAAATATTTTAGCTCATAGTATGGGTGGCGTAGTTAGTCGACAATTTACTTTTGAAAAAATGCAACTTTCTCTTTATTTAGCCCCGCCGTCAGGATATGACTATAATCATTATTTAAGCATCGATAAATTGATAACATTTGACTCGCCACACACAGGGGTACAATTAGTGGGTATTCCACTTTTTGCACTTGGGGATGCTCAATTTGATTTAGGTCTTAATAAAATGGTTCAATTCAATTCTTTCAATTCCCTTGCAAATTCTTGGAAATATAACAATGGCAATAATGTTGACGCCTCTCATAAACATGTTTATTTTTTACAGGTACATGGAAAGACAAATCAATGTAACCTCGTAAGTTCTGGTTGCTCTCTAAATTATTATACAGCCGATGGGAAATTGTTCGATAGCGACTTTATAACAGATGATAGTGCTAGAGGTATTGCCTACCCGGACTCTTTCTATAATTTAGCTAAAAACATGCCAGGCACTTACGCCACCTATAGTGACCCTGTTCCTGACTTATGTGATCATAAGATTAATTTTGACGACAGAAAATGTCATGAATGGACCATTCACACTCCAGATTTGAAGGATTGGGTAGCAAACAACGCTGGTATTTTCGATTTTAATAAAAACAATGTGATAGGGCCGAATGCAACACCTTTGCCAACTACAGTAGCAGTAACTGCTCAACCGATCCAGCCAGGATTGCCAAAAGCCAGTGGGAATGTCTCAATAAATGCAGTTCAAACTTTGCTGCAAACTACCGGTACTATTGCTCCTGGCAGCACTATTACAGTACCTTTTACAGTAGATAACGCTACCAATGTTACAATAACAGTAGGAGCTGCGGCCAGTCCTGTTCAAGCTCGCCTTGAAAATAGCGGTGGTACAGCTTTGATAACTGATCAGGCCACTCCCGTCAGTTTTTCTGCTCCTGGCACTTTTCTAGCACCCGGTAGTTACAAAGTAATTCTTACTGCGGGCGCGCTGACTGCTTCAACTATTTATGCCGTTGAGGTAGAGGGCACTAGCGACTTGAGTTTAGGTGTGAGAATTATTCCGCCAACAGCGGGTGCAACTGTTCCAGGCAAAGTAGAAGCTATTCTGGTAAACGGGCTGGCTAGTACGCCTGTGGGTGGTGCTACTGTTAGTGCGGTTCTTACTGCTATTAATAACAATATAACAGCTTTTACCGCTAATTTGACTTTGAGGGATGACGGGACAGGTGGGGATGCTACTGCTGGAGATGGTAAATATACCGCGCTCCTACCAAACGGCCTTACGATTGAGACTATTTTGGTTAATGTAACCGCTACTGGCACATTTGCTGGTAACGCTTTTACCCGTCAAAATTCGGATGCTGGACGGGCCAGGAGTGGAGAGCTTTTGTTCAACGGTTCTTATAGCTGGCAAACTTTATCAAAAGGTGCTGGGTCTACTAGCGATATTGATAGCATCTTGCTTAGTGTAGGCCTACAAGTTCAGCAAACTGGAACTTATCAATTAAATGCGGTACTGGTGGCTGCCGATGGGACAAGCGCGGGAGCTACCTCTGTTACTCGCGCGCTCAATAGTGGCAATAATACGATCCAATTAAACTTTGATGGTTTGGAACTGTGGCAACGTCAACTTGCGGGACCTTATATTATTAGCGCATTGAGTGCTAAATTGGTTAATGGAAGCAATCTTCGAGAGTCTGACGAAGTAAACGATACTTCTGTTTTACCTCAATTGAATGTAAGCCTCAATCAACTCCATCACGCGGTGATTCTACAAAATGGGCCATTTAGCGATAGCGGTATCGAGCCGAATAGCAGTGGCAAATTTCAGAAGCTACAAATTAGCCTTCCACTTAATATTGCAAAAACGGATACATACACTTACTCGGCAGTATTGCGTACCTCAAGTGGTTTGATTGCAGGAGAAATTCAGGGTCAAGCTAATCTAACCGTAGGCACTGCCACTCCTTTAATCATAAAATTTACTGGAAGTAATATCTATTCTATCCAGCAAAACGGGCCTTATTTGTTAGAGAATTTGGTAATAAGTAATTTAAGCGGTCAAGTATTGCTTTTTGTTTATCAGCTTGGGCCAACCAATAACTATCGATATAGTCAATTTGCTCCTGGAAGCTCGATTGTGGTAACAGTCGCCAGCGATGACGGGACGGGAACTATTCCCGGTACACTTTCTGATGCTCTCAAGCAAGCCACGAGACCGTTCAAAAACGGGGGCTGGCACCCCTCTCGGGCTAAGCTGCGGCATCCTCTTCCTCTGCTACCAAAGCCTCAGTTTCATCTAACACTTCTTTCATTCCAGGATACCAGCGTTGGAAGGTCTCCCTTAATTCATTATTTAATACTTTTGTCCTTATTTGCATTAGTAAATGGGCACCGGGCTTTTTCCAGCGCATTTGCTGTTTCTTAACAAACCGCCGACTTATTAACTGGTTTACCGTCGATTCCACAAAGGCAGTGGAGATGATTTCACCATGCCGGTAGCGTTCCCCGTAATTTACGATAAAGTTTTGGTTGGCCTGAATATAGTTGTGGAATTCGCTCACTTTTTTCAATAATTTTTTGGTAGCACCATCCGTGTCGGCATATCCTTCCAGATAGATCACCAGATCTTTTATCTCTTGCAGAGCCATAAATACGTTGCCATGCCATAGCTGCCATTTCGCGCTTTCTAAATTCTTTTCCACCTTGGCGCTGTTAAGTTGAGGTGCTTCCCAGTCTTCATCCTCCAATTGCTCTTTCAGTTCTTTTTCGGTTTTGGCTTGAGATTGAACCGGTAAACCTTTGGCGCTTTGCCGCATCACCGTTAACCGCATGGTTATATGAAACCAGTCGAGCAAATGTTCGGCTTCGGGGTTGAGATACAGTTGCAAATTGCGCACACTATCTCCTCCGTCAGAGAGAAAAGTAACCGGCTGATTATTCTGCATCCCCTGTCCTTTGAGTACCTCGAAAAGCCGCCGTTTCGGTTTCTTGTCATAGCAGTTTACGAAGCCGAAACACTTTATTTTTTCTTTCCCTTTCCCTTTCCCACCCTCACCAGTTGGCATACTTTTTCCCACGATCATTTCAAACCAGTTTGCTGGCTTCTCTTCTTCCTCTTTTTGAGGCCCTTCCTCCTCTGCCTGTTCAAAGTAGGCGGCATTGTGTCCCTCGGTGGTTTGTGCCACTTCGGTTTGGTGAAGTTTAGGTGCACCTTTGCTATTGCAGGCGTGAATATAGCCGCCATCAATCCCGATTATCAGCGGTAAATCAGGTTGGGGAAGCTTTTGCCATTCCTCAGGACAACCTTCAATAAACGAAAACTGCTCCTCCCCTAGCTCTCCCTCGATTTTTTCAGCTACCTCTTTAACATGTTGGGAAAGGGTGGCTTTACTAACCGGACCTTCTAAGGGTAAAACATCCTCCAATAGTCGGCCCGTTAAACCATAACTCATCAAAGCGGCCCATTTTGTTTCCAGATAAACTAATTCGGGCGCACTTCGCTCTTTTAGAAAGGCGGCCAGGGGGCTAAAGCTGCTCTTTTTCGGTTTTAGTTCTGGCAACTGGGTCTGAGCTTGAGGAGACAATTGGCAGGGGCAGCTGTAGTAGCGCGGGCTGGGCAATTTCAAATTGCCATACAAAGTTCGAAATACAATTTGATGCTGGCCTTTTTGAAAATAAGCGACCCCACAAGCTGGGCAGCTTTTTTGAGTGGCTAAATATTGGTCTACTTGCTGCTTAACCAGTCCTTCTTGTAATTTGGCCAGTACCTCCTTGGCCTCGGTAAGGCTCAGACCGAGGGTTTCGAGTTGGAAATCGCCCCTTTCCAAACTGATTATTTCTTCTTGCTGGACCAATTTGGTTACTCCCTCGGGCGTTTCAAACTCAAAGGAGACGCTTATTTTCATTTTCATTTTCGAACTTTCCTCCTCTTCTCTTCTCTTCTCTTCTCTTCTCTTCCTCGGAGCGGTAGTGGGGACGGGGACGGCTAAAATAATCCCCTTTGCCAGGCTTCGTCGCCTGAAGCATATTGCTTTAGCCGCAGATTTATTTCCCGCCGCTTAATTTTAGCCTGTTTTTGATCCAACCAGCGGTTTAAGATTTCAACTTCTTCGGCGTTATCTTCCAAAACGGCGACTGCCGCCTCTCGGTCATTATTTTCCAGTTTTCCCACCAGCTCGGCCAGAAGGTCTGTCAGGCGGGTGTCGATATAATAAAGGGAGAAATATTGACACATTTCCTGGTAGTGCCAGGGTCCTCGACAACTCTCAGGTGGCACTTTTCTGGCACCACCAATACAAACGGGGTACACTTTCTCCGGCACCAGGCTTAACTTTTTTTCCAGGCGGATTTCGTGGTCCCAGGGTGCGCCAAAATCATATTGGTAAACAAAGCGGTCATTCACTCTAAGGCGGAGTGCAGACAAATTCACTTCTTTCGGATTGTCTGTAAACGAAACGCCTCCTTCCTTATAAATGCCGTAGGTTTTGCCGTACAGTTTGAACTGATGGAGATGGGAGTCGTCCCAGCCAAAGGCGAGTTGAAGAATGTAATGAAGGTCATACATGGTGCAATCGTTACGTACCAGAATCCGGCGCCAGATAGCCGGGCTGATCTGCCGGAGCCAGACATAGAATTGGTAGATCTCAACTTGAGGTAGGGTGGCGGCTAATGCTTCCTCTGGCATGGCCCTATGTCCTTCTATAATAATATGGTTTTTTCTAAAAGCTGGCTTATTGTCTGGCTGAATTTCTAGCCAATATTTCTCTCACCCGCAGGTCATCCAATTCGGCGTAGCCCTGGGTCGAACGAATATCCCGGTGTCCCAGCACCCTTTGCACCACTTCCATGCGCACCCCCTGCCTGACCAGTTCACTGCCTCGGGTGTGACGCAACTGATGAAGGGTATAACGAAGGTTACCATCCGGTTCAACCAGCTTGATTTTGTGGCAAAGTAAGGTCCACTGATACTGCACCGCGCTGTAAGAAAGGCGGGTTCCCCGGTTGGACACAAACAGGGGGTGATGGGAGGGCGACCCATTTAAACGCAGCCAGGCTTTTAGTCCCCTTAAAGTTTTGGGAGTCGCATCAGGGCCTAGAATAACGAGGCACTCGTGACGGTTTTTGGGATCACGAACCAATAAACCTTCGCGTCCAGGTTCAAGGGTCACATCGCCTGGCGAGAGAGCCAAAACCTCACCCACTCGCATACCGGTTTCTCGCAAGATAGTGAAAATTAAACGGTAGGGCTGAGAAACAGCAGCAATTCCCCCTCGATAAGATTGAGATCAGTTTGACTACGGACTGGTCGGGGAAGTTTTCTGATAACGGGATCCTGTTCAAAATGCGCCAGGGGATTAGAAGCGCAAAACTCCCGGGAAACGGCCCATTGAAAGAAGCACCCTAAACTGGTAGTACGGCGGTTGAGGGTAGCAGGGGCTAGATTCGGTTGAGTTAAAAAAGGTTGGAGATCAGTTTCTTGAAACTGGTCCAACGGTCTGGTTGAAAAGAAAGCGGCAGCCAGGTTTAAATCAGAGCGATAAGCGCTGATAGAGTTGGGGCGAAGTTTGCGGGGTAGGTCAGCCAGGAAAAGAGCCAGGCAATCTTTGATAATCATTTTTGTACTGCTAACTAAAACGCCTGCCTTAATTTTTATCCTTAAATTTGACCCAGCTAGAGCGAAAGAAGAGGGGGTGAGTTTATTGTACTAGAGATTGCCCTATAAATCCAGAAATTGGAGTTGTAAAACCCGACCAGAACAGGTTCAAAAGGGAGGTGGATATGCCCTATAAGTGGTGTTATAGGGCAAATTTTTATCCAAAAATGTGACTGTTTGAAAATTTGCATCGGTCTGGTGCCAGCCCCCGTTTTTGAACGGTCTCCTCAAGCGGCTGGCTTTCATGCATAAAAGAGCTAAAGTCGAGCTTGAGGAGTTGCGCCGGCAAAAACAGGCGGTGGTGGAGAAACTGCTGGGAGTGTTTGGGGAAATCTTGCAAGCCAATCAGTTTACCGGTGAGCAAGCCGACCTGGGCCGGCTGGTGCAGCAAATTATTGAGGCCGGCGGTGGCAACCAGGTGCTGCTCGAAGAATATCTTGCCCTTCAGCGTTACAACGCCGGCAATTACTACCCCTTGCTGCCCAAGTTTTATAGCAGCCATCGGCAGGTTTTGTTTGAATTGCTGGAGGTCTTGACCATCAGCTCCACCAGTCAGGACAAAAGTGTCGAATTAGCCTTGAAATTTATCCAGGCCCATAAAGCCGACAAAACCGACCTGTTACTACCAGCCGACCTGGATTTAAGTTTTGCCAGTCAGCTTTGGCAAACTTTGCTGGTGGGCAACAAAGAGGGGGTGCGTTACCTGCACCAAACGAACCTGGAAATTTGTGTCTTTTCGGTGCTGGCTTCTGAATTCAAAAGTGCCGACATGACGGTAGCCGGTTCAGAACGTTATGCGGCTTTAGGGGAAAATCTGCTGCCCTGGGCGGAATGCGAAAGCCGCCTGCCGGAGTTTTGCCAGGCGGTGGGACGACCGACCAATGCCACTCAGTTAGTGGCCGGCCTCAAAGCCGAACTCGGGTTGTACCATAATAGGAACAGAAAGAGTCGGTAGTGAGGTGTAAGCTATCCCAAAGGGATAAATAACAAAGGGTGTTTCAGCTAATTTGAAGGATTAACTGATATTAAATAGCTTTGATAGTCTCGTCTCACGCTCAAAGTATATTGATGCATACGCCTAACGACTCTTTCTGTTCCTTAAATGGTCCAACGCCCTGACGGACTACCGAAACCAGCCGATGTTTGGCGGTGTGTTTAACCACCTGAGCCAGCATTAAGCCCGGCCAAGCTACCAAGCGCTCCCGACCTCGACCAGCACGCGGCTGACCACTCATTAAACTAGCCTTAGAACGAAAAGCGCGCTTTATGGCTTTGGGATAAGCTTTCCAACCGTCAACCACCACTAACACTACGGCAAAGAGCTGGCAACAACCTACCACCATTTGCATTAGTTCGTTGGCTAAAGCCCGGTCACGCCGTTGTTGGACGACTCCGCCTAACCACAACCGGGTAGGCACCATAATGGCGTGGGCTAACCAGAGAATTTTACCTCGGCCACGCACCCGGATTTCATCGGCCTGAACTTGCTCTAAATCCAGCTTACCTTGTACCACTTTAGCCCGATGGATTCTCTCACAGTGCGCTCCGGCTTTATCGCGCCAGCTTGCCACGGTGCGTTCATCCAACGCGAAGGCCATCACAATCGCCTGGATCGGACAGCCCCAGGCCAGTAAAATCACGACCACTTCAAAGAGAGCCAAGCCCTTTTTGAGGCCGAAGAGCGGTGTGCCAGTAGTCTGGCTAAAAGTTTTCTTACATTCGGAACAGCGGTAACGCCGCTCCTGGTAAGAATGGACTCGGATGTTGCCTTGACCAATTCGGCCAACTGAGGGACAATTAGCATTAGAGCAAAATTGCTCACTAGCGTTCATCGCTAAATCTGGTTTTTCAAGTGTGTTATTCATACCAGAATTAGACCAGATGAACGCTTTATTTTCAAATCATGGGTTTGTTAAGGTACCCTTTCACGCTTTCTTGTGGCTGTACCCCAACGACCCACTGTATTCTTTTATACTTTATACCCACGCCATTTGCCTTAACTGGTTATATTATAGCAAAAAGGCTTTTCTATTTCACAAGATTTCTACTTTGGCAATACGATTTCAATTGGTTTTCTGTGTACCTAATCCTATCTTCAAGGCAGTAGGCATTGCGCTTCGACTAATCCATCAAGGTTTGAGTAATTTGTTATAACCTCACACAAAGCAATCCCGGCCGGGATTGCTTTGTGTGAAAAATTTCATCTGCAAATCGTTTGCCCATTCTGCACAATGCAAATAGTAGGTGGGGGAGTGGGCGGTGTAGTTTGCACTGGCGGAGGAGGTGGTGGGGGTGGCGTGGTTCTAGGAGGTGAAGTTGGCGATGAGCCAGTTTTACTTGGTGGTGTCGTTTGTGAGATTGGGCCGCTGCCGTTCCCACTCGGCGGATTAGTTCGGACAGGAATCGCGGTTGGTGGGGTACTCAGTTCCTGAATTTTTTTACATTCCGCTTCGGTGCCAGCTGGGTCGCCGCCAACATCGATTGCCTTAGCCTTATTGCAAACAGTTAAGGCTTCGCTATAGCGCTTGTCATTTTTCAGCGTTCCCATGTACTGAAGGTAAGCATCATACAAAATGCTGCCTACATCACGAAAATTCTTATCCAACCCGAAAAGTTTTTCCAGTGGCGTGAAAGCGGCACCCCAGTTTTTCTGACTGGCAAAAATTGAACCATCGTGGTAAAGCAACACTTTTTCAAGTAGCGGTTTGACCTCAGCATTTTCAGGGTCTAGCTTTAGACAATTTTCCAGCATAGTTTGGGTTTCCCCAATCTCTCCACCGGGTGCTTGCTCCTGACCATAGGCACAGTAGCTTTGTTTCAAACGCTCATTAACTTCTGTTAGATTATAACCACCACTTGTCACCAACCCTTCAAAAAGTTGAATTGCCCTTTTCCAATCCTTGCTGGCAATAGCGGCGACTCCTTCTTTAAAAGTTAATTCTGCTGAACTAATAGTTGGCGTAGCCGAAACAACCCGAATTGCGGTTGGGCTATTAGTTGCCGAGGCAGTGGCAGTTGACCCACCCAACAAGCTGACAGATGTAATTGTAGTTGATAGTCGGGGAGTTGTACTAACATTGACCTGGGGGAAAGAAGGCGTTATACCTTTGGCCTCTACAGTCAAGTTACCAGAATTACCGCCTAAGACCACAGCAAAAATAACTATGCTTATAATTAAAAAGAGTAATCCGCCTAAAATTAATAATGCTATCAGTCCTTTTCGGTTCGGTCTCGTATCTGGCCCTAAAAATTGAGTAAACCAACCAGCCGCTTTTGGGAGTACAAAATAACCAGTTGGATAAGTAGCCAGGCCCAGGTAACGCCGCAATGCACCAGCCATCTCACCAGCGCTTTGATAGCGGTGCGTTGGGTCTTTTTGCAACGCTTTTTGCACCAATTCATCCAACTGGGGCGGTACTTCGTTATTTAGCTGCGGTAGCGCTACTGGAATTTCTTTGGTATGTTTCATTACTACGGCAAAGGGAGAATCAGCCTCGAAAGGTGGTCGTCCGGCTAACATCTCGTAGATTACTGCTCCAATCGAATAGACATCGGAGCGGGCATCCACTTTGCTGCCAGTAGCCTGTTCCGGCGAAATATAATAGGGTGTGCCAATCATCGCCCCGTCATTGGTCAGTGAGTTCATCGCTCCGTCTTTAGCGATACCAAAATCCATCAGTTTGATAACTCCGGCCCGTGTTACCATCATATTTTCTGGCTTTAAATCGCGGTGGACGATGTGGGCGTTATGCGCTTCCTCCACACCATTGAGCATTTGGATAGCCAACTGCACGCTTTCGTTAGGTGGAAGTTGGTGGCGCTGGTCGAGTAAGTGGCGCAAAGTCTGTCCATCTACCAGTTCAAACACGATAAAATAAATTCCGCCTTGCGTCCCCCAATCCAGCACCTTGACAATTAGTTCGGAGCGGAGCAGTTGGGCGGCCCGAATCTCGCGTCGAAACCGCTCGACAAAGCGCTTGTTCTGGCTGAGTTCGGGCCGCAATACTTTAATCGCTACCCGGTAGCCTGCCTGCATATCGGCGGCTTCATAAACTGTGGCGGAACTGCCCACGCCCAGTTCCTTCAATACTTTATAGCGATTTTTGAATGTCTCACCAATCATAATTTATAGCTCCTGCTAGTTTAGCTAAAACGTTAGGCGTTCAAAGTTCAAAGTTCAAAGTTCAAAGTTCAAAGTTCAAAGTTCAAAGTTCAAGATAGATGGCTCTGCTGTTTCACTATGGCGTTGGTGTGATAAAACCACCCGAAGTTGGCAATGCTGGTCTCGTCACAGGAACGGGTGTCCCCGTTGGAGCCGGAAAGGGTGTTGTGAATGGTACGGTTGTGGCTGGGGCGGTAGTACCACCAAATATTTCTGTTGTTGTGGCTGGTCTGGTATCAGTTCCGTCTGCAATTGGACGCGCAGTAGTTGGTCGGCTAATCGGCGGGGTAGGAGTAGCCGGGATAGATGCTGCCGCCGTAGTTGGTAAAGGTGTAGCCGTCTGCGGCGCGGGAGTGGACGTTGGCGCGGGCGGGGTTTGGGTCTGGACGATGGGCGGGGCGGGGTCGGGGTCGTTGCTGCCCGCCGCGCTGTAACCATCTTTGCTCTTGTCCAACACATAAAAAGGCACGCCAGTAATGCCCTCTAGCCGCCAATCGTCCAGCGCTTGTAACTCGGCATCCTTCACCATTTGCTCCGGCTTGAGTTCACGCTTGTACAAATCATTGCTGTTGGGAACCAATCGCAACCGCCCCAAAAAGCCCTTCTCAAAAAAGGCGGCCTTCGCGTCGGGCTTATCGCTCAGCAGCGTGGCTTTACCATCGTAGCTGCCGTCGCGCTCCTGCACAAACTCAGCCATTTGTTGGTTCATCCAGACATAGGTCAGTAGTGATGCAATAGGTTCATCTTTTAGCCCCTGCAAAGGCCAGCGCCGCCACGCGCCTCCCGCCGCCCCTCGATAGAAGGCCGCTTTGGGCGTGGTTAGATTATCCTTGTCCAAAAACAGGATGACATCAGCTTCTTTACCTTCTAACTCATCTTTTATGGTGGCATCTTGCGCCAGCGTGATAGTAATTTTCTTATTAGGATCGCTAAAAATACCCGAAATAGTAGTTGTTTTTTCCAACGCCTTTACCCGCGTCGGGTAAGCGATGCGGTACTCCTTTTTGATATTTATTTTAAGATTGCTGCCTATTTTCAAATTATTAGGGTCAGGTTTGCCATTGTCGGCGGAAATAGTTTCCAGGCTAGTGCCAAATTCGAGGGCTGGCCCGTTGAAGCGATTGGCAATATCGGTTAGCTTATCGTCCTTCTTGATGGTGTATAGCACTGGCTTATCCAGCTTATCAGCCTTGACATCGGGAGCAACTGGCGCATTGGCCGTTGGTGTGACCGCTTTTGGTGGCGTACCAACACGACTGACTGTGACCGTAGGTGGCTTTCCAAACAGTGAATTCGGCGAGGCATTGCCAGCTTTCGGTACAACAAGTGGATTTGAGTTAGTTAGAATCACGGCGACAATCACGATACTCAATATTAAGGCCAGCATCCCACCTACTGCTGCAACCAGAAACCAGGGTGAAATACCATTTCCGTTTGGAACAGAAGAAGTGGGCGGCTTAAACACCATAGTAGGTAAATGAGTACTTGCCCGGTTGCTACTCGTAGCTTTGGCTGTGCCATTAGTAGATTTTTTGCCAGGAACCATGTTGGCATAAACCTGTTGCAAGGCGGCCGCCATCGCCAGGGCGTTCTGGTAGCGCTCTTCCGGCTTCTTCGCCATGGCCCGCTGGATAATCTGGTTAAGCACCAGGTGGGATAGTGTAGGCGGCATTTCGGATAAATGTTTATGATAAACCGCGTACTCCGATTCGGCCTGAAAGGGTGGGCGACCTGTCAGCAATTCAAACAAAACCGCCCCAATCGAATAAATATCGGCCCGACCATCTTGTGGGGTCTGGTTAATCGCTTCGGGCGACATATAAAGCGGCGTACCCAGTGTTTTAGTCATTTCAGGGCTATCATCGCTATGTCGGGCAATCCCAAAATCCATAATTTTCAGCACGCCCTGTGGAGTTCGCATCAAGTTATCCGGCTTGATGTCGCGATGCACAATGTTCAGAGCATGGGCAGCCTGCAACCCATTCAGGGCCTGAATCATCAAGTTACAGGCTTCTGGCGGGTTCAAACGCTTTTTTTGCTGTAAGTATTTTGCTATAGTGTCGCCTTGAATAAATTCGAGGCCGATAAAATAACTACCGTTATGTTCTCCGTAACTGATAAGGCGTGGTACGTTATCGCTATTCAATTCCTTATAAAATTTGATTTCGCGTTCCAGGCGGGCCAAAAAATCGGGCCGTTCGCTGTAGCGCGCCCGCAAAACCTTTAGGGCCAATAAATTATTAGTGCCAACCTGTCGGGCGCGGTACACTCTGGCAAAAGTACCTTCTCCTACCAGACCGAGTAATTCGTAATTGGCAAAAGTTTGGGTTGTTTTAGGCATGTTCGTTCCTGGCCTTTGCTTTTAAGGGTTCTTCAACTCCTGCCAGCAGAAATTGCAAAGTTAATTCGCCCAGCCGCACCTCATCGCCGTGATTGAGGGTAGTTGGAGTTTCAGGGGTGAGGCGGTTGCCGTTTATAAAAGTACCGTTGCGGCTATTGTGGTCGAGCAAGGCTACCTGTCGCGTCTGGCCCTGGCTCTGAATAGTAATAGTGGCGTGGTGGGCCGAAATGTCCGGGTTGTTTAATTTCACCCGGCAACGCGCATCGCGTCCCAGACTATTACTGCCGACATAAAGCGGAAAAGTTGTGCCGCCCGCAATTTTTAGATAAGCCTGTATCGCAATACGCGGCTGGCGGCTATTTACGTACATCAATTTGGTATTGCCAAGTTGGATGGCATCACCATCGGCTAAAGGTTGTAAGTTGCGACCCAGGCGCATTCCGTTTAGGTAAGTGCCATTGGCGCTGGCGGCATCTTCCAAATAATAAGAGCCATTTGCAAAGTGCAACCGGGCGTGTACCCGCGATAATTTAGCGTCATCCAGCACTAATTGACCGGGCAATTCGGCCCGACCAAGCGCCAGGTGCGCCCGTTTCAAAGGCAATCTATGTCCAGCCTGTCGCCCGGTCTGAATTATTAAATAAGGCCCATTGCCTCTGGCTGCCGCCGGAGCGTCCGGTGCTTTTTTTCGTAAAATCCACCCCAGGCCAATTCCTGCCATAATCAAAATTACTCCCAATCCGCCTAGTCCTGCCGCCCACCAGGGAAATTCATTGACAACCGAGGCGTTACTCGTTCCCGACCCGGTGCGAGTGGATAACGTCAGGTTGTACTTTAGCGTTCCCTCCGGCACATCCCGCCCGTAAATGCCGACTGTCCAGGTTCCGGCGAGTGGGTTGCGTACCAGTACATAAATCGGGTGCGAACTTTCGTCAATCTTTGCGCCGGGGTAGTTATCAGTCACTTTCTGACCTTTTGGGTCGCGCAAATCGAGGTCGAGCTTGCTACCTTTCCAGTTCAAAGTGAGGTATAGTTGGCCCTGTCCGGCCTTTACTTCGTAACGTCCGGCATCAGGAACGGTCTGGTTTTGCTGAATTACCCCTTCAAAGCTCTTCACTTCTTGCCCGGTGGCCTGATGACGCAAACGAATATAGACATTTTCTAGCTGGGCGGCATCGCTGGCGTAAAAATAATCGCCGCAGCTTGCCGCCGCCAGTTGCTTTAGAAAAGTCTCATCCAGGCTATTTGGGTCGCCAATGCCAATAGTGTAGATACAAATCTGCTCCTGGCGGGCGCGTCCGCCCAGTTCATCCAGAATTTGCAAGGCAGTGCGTCCCCGATTGACCTTGCCATCGGTCAAAACGATAACCAGTTTGCGGGTATTCGGCCCGGCCCGCTCGATTTGTTGCAGACCAAGTTCCAGCCCCGCCCCCAAATCGGTATTGCCCTCGGTTTCGAGCCGCTCTACCTGATTGCGTACCTGCCCCAGATTGTCGGTAAGCTCGGCTTCTACTGTACTGGTGCTGGAAAAGCGCACCAAACTAAAAAGGTGCAAAGTTTCTTCGCTACGGCGTTCCCGTTCCGCCAGATTAAGCAACCGCAAGGCGGCTTCTTTCGCCCCGTTGAGCTTGCTTATGCCGCCGCGTCCGCTCTGCCATGCTTCATCCATGCTCTGCGATACGTCCATCACCAGCGCCGTTGCACTATCGCCCTGCAAAGGTTTTTCGGCCTTGACCGTTCCCGCCGTTCCCGCCGCCCCGTTCGTGGCTGTCGCCCGCCCCGGCCCTGGCGTACTAAAGAAATTTAGCGCGGGTGTTACGCTCGGCGGCGCAGCGTTGGTGGCCCGCCCCGACCCGCCGCCCATCTGCGCTAACGCCGCCCCCTCCGGCAAAGCAAAACCAGCGGTCAGCGCCCCAACCAGCAGCACCGCTACCAGTCCGCCCGCCGCCCGCCATATTCGATTTTGCCTTGCCTTTGTTCCTCGCATCTTTCTATCCTAATCCTATCTTCTGCCGTTTTCTCCTGATTAACTAACCAAAGTAGTGCTGCCTTTTATGGCTTTGGTGGTGGTGTCACGAAACCACCCGTTTTTGGTGGTACTGGTGTCAGTGTTGGCGGCGGCGGTACTGGTGTCAGTGTTGGCGGTACGGGCGTAGGTGGTGGCGTAGGCGTAGGCGTAGGTGGTGGCGTAGGCGTAGGTGGTGGCGACGGAGCAACTGGATTTCCTCCTGATATACAAGTTATGGTACCGCTTTCGAAACTACCACATGGACTAGGTGCAGATGTAGTCACTGTCGGTGGTGGTACCGAATTTCCGCCTCCATTAGAACCACCAAAGCGTGTATTCGGCGGATTCGTTTTTTGTATCTCAGTATTAACTGGCACAGGCGTAGCCGTCGGCGGTGCAGGCGTAGCCGTTGGCGCGGGCGGGGTTTGGGTTAGTTCAATGGGTGGAGCAGGGTCGCCCCCGAATGCCGCACTATAACCGTCTTTGTTCTTGTCCAGCACATAAAAAGGTACACCTTTGATGCCTTCCAGCCGCCAATCGTCCAGCGTCTGTAACTCGGCATCCTTCGCCATTTGCTCCGGCTTTAGTTCGCGCTTGTACAGGTCGTCGCTGTTAGGGACGAGACGCAACCGCCCCAAAAAGCCCTTCTCAAAAAAGGCGGTGTTCGAGTCGGGCTTCTCACTCAGCAGGGTGGCTTTGCCATCAAAGTTAACTTCGCGTTCCTGCACAAACTCGGCCATCTGCTTGTTCATCCAGGCATAAGTCAGTATGGGGGTGACGGGTTCATCCTTTAGCCCTTGCAAAGGCCAGCGCCGCCACGGGCCTCCTGCCGCCCCCCGATAGAAGGCCGCTTTTGGCGTGGTTAGGTTATCTTTGTCCAAAAACAAGATTACATCGGCTTCTTTGCCTTCTAACTCATCTTTTATGGCGGCATCAGTAGCCAGCGTGATGGTTATTTTTTTATTGGGGTCGCTAAGAATGCCCGTAATAGTGGTTACTTTTTCTAATGCCTTGACCCGCGCCGGGTAAGCAATGCGGTACTCATTCTTGATATTTATTTTAAGGTTATTGCCTACCTTCAGATTATTGGGGTCAGGTTTGTTATTATCGGCGGAAATAGCTTCCAGGTTGGTGCCAAATTCCAGGGCTGGCCCGTTGAAGCGATTGGCAATAACCACTAACTTATCGTCTTTCTTGATGGTGTAGAGAACTGGCCTATCCAACTTGTCGGCCTTAATATCGGGGGCAACCGTCGCAACCGGGGCATTGGCAGTTGGCGTGGCAGCTTTCGTCGGCGTAGTCGCACGGACAGCGTTGGAAGGTGTAGCAGCGAGCGGTACAGTCGAGTTAGCGCCTGTCCCGGTTGCATTTGATGAGCTGCTGCCTGATGAATTAGGACTCAGGACGATGACCAGTACAAGAGCCACCAGCAAAATCGCTAAGACAATGCCGCTCACCACCAACCAGGGTACTACGCTTTTTCCCTGGTCACTTCCGCCTTTGTGCGCCGCCGGGCCAAATGTTGAAAGCGTACCCGCCGGGCTGCGGCGGTCTTCGGTGACGCGCACCAGCGTGACGGTAACGTTATCGGGCGCTCCATTGCGACGGGCGGCTTCGATTAAATGGGCGGCAGCGCGGGTCGGGTCGGGGTCGGCAGATAGCCGGGCAATCTCGATTTCATCTACTACGCCGTGCAACCCGTCGCTGCACATCAGCAATACATCGCCATCCTGCATTTGATATTTAAAAATATCGGGGGCTAATTCCGGCTTGCCGCCCAGCGCCCGCGTCACCACGTTGCGGAGCATGTGGCTACGGGCTTCTTCGGCGGAAATATTTCCGGCCCGCACCTCGTTAGCCACAAAGCTATGGTCTTCAGTCAGGGGCGAAAGCTGATTGCCGCGCAACAAATAGGCCCGACTGTCTCCGGCATTGGCAAGGATAAGCTGCCCGGTTGGTAACAGCACGGCGGCAACTACCGTCGTACCCATCCCGGTAAGGCTGGCATCGCGGCTGGCCCGGTCATAAATCTCGCGATTGGCCTGTACTACCGCGTGATTGAGCAAAGCCGGTACATCGGAAGTCGGATAATCATAATATTCGCGCTTAATAATCTCGACTGCCATCTGACTAGCCAGGTCGCCCGCCGCCTGTCCGCCCATACCATCGGCAACCAGATAGAGAAAGCCTTTGGCGCGGATGGTGGCAGCATCGCCAGATTCCTGCATAGCGCAAGCATCCTGGTTTTGCTCCCGTTCCAGACCCGGATCGGTAAGTTGTGCTGATTTTATTTTCAGGCCCATCTGACAAACTCCTGTTTATTTAGCTTTCTGCTGCCATAAATAAAGTTGATAGCAGCTTTAGTAGCTTTAGATTTAAGAAAATATTAATTCCGCTAAAATGCGACGCTGGTGCGAAAGACTCTCAGGCATACTCGCCGCTACTGCCCTTCTCAAAATAAGCTTTGGATAACCGAAAAATATAGCTGCTACCTTTTGCTTCCCAATGACCCAAAACTAAAGCGTTCTTGCCCTTGTTGCTGTTATACTTCTGCTGGCTGGTTTCGTCCGATACCGACCAGAGCGCCCCCTCGCCAAAATTACCAAACACCCACATTTCTTCGCTCGGTGGCTTGCTGCCAGCCCCCGCCCCATACCAGATAGTTGCTCCACTGCGGCTACTGGCGTTCCAGGTAAAAACCACCGACGGCACTAAATTTTTGGTGGCGGCGCTGCTGGTACGGAGCAGCACCGAATAAGGCGTGGGCGTAGCCAAACTTTGCTCGTTGTTAAGCGTACCGACTACCAGCACCGCCTGGGCTGTCGTCAGTTCGTTAGCCCGGCTTGCCGCTTCGCCAGTTGGCGGCGAACCCAGGCGCACTTCATAGCGTTCGGCGGTGGCAGCGTCACCCAGCTTTAGCGTAAAAGAAGTTGGGCTGGCTAACTGGGGAATATTAGTCGGCAACCCCACCACCATCACCTTGTAATTGCACGGCAAAAGCTTTCCGATAGTATTAGTATTCGTGCAACCAAAACTGCTTGCCGGGCTATCTCCGGCGCTGAAACTTACCAGGCCGGGCTTGCCCGCCGTCAGGGTAAAAGATGGTGACGCAGGTAGAGACTTATCCCTATAAGAACGGAACGTACTCGACGCTACTGCCATTGCCAGAAAAACGCCTAACAAGGCAAACAGCCCGATAATCCCTAGCATCAGGGCGGGCCACCACTGCCGTAACTCCGGGTAAGTCACCAGCTTTGGCAGTGGTGGCACAGGCGTAGCGCCCCGGCCCGGCCCGATTATGGGCGGTGTGGGTTGAGAAGGTGGTCGCGCTTCCCCAGCGTACTGGGCTGGAATAGCCTGTTTCAAATAACGGGCAAATTCACCCGCGCTTTCGTAACGTTCCTCGCGCTGCCGGGCCAGTGCCTTCATCACAACCTGTTCAACACTGCGTGGCACCTGTGGTTTGAGACTGCGGATTGGGCGCGGCTGACCGTGCGAAAGAGCATAAAGCAGCGCCGGGCCATTTTCATAGCGACTCTCATCGAAAGGCAAGCGCCCGGTCAAAAGTTCGTAAGCTACCACGCCCAGCGAATATACATCGCTACGTCGGTCAACCCCGCGCCCCCGAATTTGCTCTGGCGAAGCGTACAGCGCCGTCCCGATAAAACCGATACTGGTAGTAGTCAGGCGGGTAGTGGCATCGAGCAACCGGGCAATCCCGAAATCCGCCACCTTATATTGGCTGTTCGGCCCGACCATAATATTGCTGGGCTTAATGTCGCGGTGAATTACCCCGCAATTGTGAGCATAATCCAACGCTTTAGCCACATCGCCAATTACCTGCTCCACCCGGCTTAACGAAAAAGAACCTCTATCGCGCAGCTTGCGGGCCAACGTACCACCCGGTACATAATCCAGGATTAGATAATGCAATGGTCGGTTATAAAACTGCACCTGTTTACCTTCTGGTCGGGCCTGTCCGTAGCCAGTACAGCGCACAATATTCGCGTGGTTCAAGCGCCCGGCGGTTTCCGCTTCCACCAAAAAGCGTTTCAAAGCGGAGGGAGAATTCGCCGCAAAACCTGGTTTCAGCACCTTTAAAGCTACTTCCTGGCGCGTGGCAACCTCAACGGCCCGGAAGACCACCGCCATGCCGCCTTCGCCCAGGATTTCGTGTAGTTGATACTGATTTAACCGACTGCCAACGAGTTCTCGCACCCTTTTATCTTTCTGTTAAGAGCCTATCTCAGTAGAAGTTTGATGAGCAAACCTGAACCTGGGCGCACTCAAATACACCCCTACTGAGATGAGTTCTAAGTTAAGCCCTCTTGAAAATTAATTCCGCCTGGCCCAAGCGCACAATATCGCCATTGTGGAGCGTTTGCTTTTGAATGACAATATTGTTTATTTTAGTGCCTGCGGTACTGGTGAGGTCACTAATCACAAAACTATCGCCCTGCTGCTCTATTACCGCATGTCGGGCTGAAACAGTCGGGTCGGTTAACACCACATCATTATTCGCGTCATCGCGGCCCAATGTGGTACGGCCCGGTTTCAATTTGAAAACCCGCTGTTGGCTGCCCCGCAATACCAGCATAGCAACCGCTTCTACTGCATCCGCATCGGCATCCAGAATAGTCCGTGCTACCGAGGATTTACTGCTATTGCTATTGCCGCCAGCTCGATTCTTTTCTCCATACAGGGTTTCAACCGGGTTGCCAGTCAGATTTGACCCAACCCCACTACCGTTTAAATTTCGCGCTTCTGACTCAATTGTAGGATTGCCGACAGAATTCAAAGCTACTCCTACCATAGGTGGCCCGCTCCAATCTGGCTCGGTGAAAGTTGACATGGCCTGGGTTTCGAGGGCGATACGACTACGCCGCCGATTTGAGGCAATCACCAGCAACACAATCAGCCCAACCGCCAGTAACGTCCCTGCCAACAGCGCCCAGAGCCACCACATATTCGACTCGGCTACGGTTGGGCGCGCTCCAATGCTGAATCCTAGCGTTATCGTCTGGTTCAACTCCTGGTCGGTAGAAGTAGTAACGGCATTGCTGCCGGATTGAGTGAATGTTGCTACTGGCGAACCCGTTGCGCCCGGCGCAACAGTGGCAGTAATAGCGGAACTGGTGGATGTTGCCGTTCCTGTTCCATTTGGTCGGGCCGTCTTTACTGTCACTGTTAGCTTATATTTGGAATTTTCCGCCAGTCCACTGGTCGGCAAATCCACCAAAGCATAAGGCGCTTTATCTATTACTCTGGCAGGGACTACTTCTTTATCGGTACTATCCAGCACCCGATATTCCACCTGCGTCACCGGGAAACGCGACTTGATTTGAGGCGTTATAGTAATTTTGCTATTTACCTCGGCTCCGTCGGTCAGTCCACTCAACTCTACCTGGGGCGTTACCGGGTAGAAAGCAGTTATGCTCGTTTTTAGTTCGGCACTATCACCGTTCGCCGTTGTCACTCGTACCTTCAAAACATGTTCTTTGTTATCCGGCGGAAACGCTTTAGCATCCAAAGCCACCCGGTAGCGCGTCTTTAACTGCTGGGCAATGTTGCCATACAACGGAGCTAAATCGTTTGCGGTAGCGGCATAGCTATAGCGTCCGCCGTTGAGTGAACTTAAAGTCTTCAAGGTTTGCTCAAAGGCAGGATTTTTTGAAACATCCTCACCCAGCCCAATAGCGTAAACGACCACATTGCGCTCCCTGGCCCGGTCAAGAACATCGCCCAGCTTGATGTCGTTTGTCCCACTGGCAGTATCTTCGCCATCGCTCAAAATTACCACCACCCGCTTCTCTGCCGTGTTTTGACGGGCCACATCGCCAATCGTGTTAAAAAGCGAAGAATAAATCCGGGTAGGTTTGTAATTTTTTGCATCTATTTTGTCGGGAATAGCATCAATTACGTTGTAAAGTGTACTTTTATCAGCTAAGAAATCGGTTGTACCGGGAGTACCAGTCTGCGGCTCGGCATTTTCGTTAAAAGTCAGGATAGCCAGCTTATCGCGATTATTTAACTTACCTACGAAAGTTTTAAGCGCCGTCTTAGCCGCCGGAATCGAATTGGTGTTGGACGGATTATTGCCATACATGCTACCGCTCGTATCCAGCAGCACCGCCACTGCCAGTTCGGTATCCTGATTTAGCTCCGCCACCACATCGTTAACCTCTATTGGTGTATCATCTATCGTAGCTTTGAGTCGTTCTTTGCCCAGGTTTTGCACTACGCCTTCGCTGTCGTAAGCTGTCATAGTAAAAGGCAACTGCGGGTAAGCCTGGCTGCTTACCGGCACTGGCTCCCCTTCCAACTTGACCCGCAAGCGGGAAGTATCAGTAGGCGGAGTTTGGGCCAGCGACACGGCTGGCCCGACCAAACCAAACAACAGGCTTAATCCCAACCATGCGGCCAGGCTGCGTTGCGTTATTCTTCCAAGTAGCTGCAAAATCATCTCTTTTCTCCTGGCCCGGCTTAGTCGTCTATCTCAATAAAAGCCAACACTGTGTCGCCTAATCTGATACGGTCGCCATCTTTAAGCGATTGCTTGACTATTTCCTCGTTATTTACAAAAGTTTTGTTTCGACTAGCCAGGTCATAAATAAACCAACCTGTCTTCTCCAACCGAATTTTCGCGTGGTTGGATGAGATTTTGCCGTCATCCAGCACAATGTTGCAGCGTTCCGGGTCACGACCAAGCTCGTTTTCCTCGCCCAGCTTGAAATCCGTACCGCGCCGCGCTCCTTCTTTAACGACCAGCAAAGCCAGCGGTTTATCATCCGCCATATCAAGGATGGTACGAGCGACTCGTGGTTTGTTAAACCCACCGCCTTCATTGCCACTGCCCATTTGGTCGAGCCGGGTTGGAGCAACTCTGCCCTGTTCTATACTATCCGGGCCAAAACTGCCGTTTGTAGTGTTAGCCGGAAAGACGGTTGGCGCGCCCGGCACCACCGGGTTTATCCCCACCGGGTCGGGTGCGGGCGAAGGCATGTTGATGTAACCACCTGTCCCGGTAGACATTAAATTGCCAGGGGAGCGCAGGAAAAGTGGCGTAAACGCCAGTACCAGTGTAATCAGTAGCACGGCCCAACCCAGATAGGTAGCAGCTTGCACCCAGACCAGGGCATCACTAAAACTTTTGAGCAAGGCGGTTCGGTCAGGGTCGCTCATAAGCAAGGTACTCTGATCCAAATTGCTCAATGCCGCGGTCGAATCTCTATTTAACCCGCCCAAAATTTTAGTAGCATCTGCCCCTGGTGCCGATAGCCTTCGCACACTATCGCGCAAATTCTCGTCGGCAAGCCATTGGCTGCCGAAGCGGGTCATAGCATCCTTAACGCCATCCTTGTTATCTACGAACGAGGCAAACGCCGATGGCTCTTTCACTCCGGCAAAAGAAAGAAACGCTTGCGGGGCAAAGCGGGCCAATAAACCCGGTACAGTAAAGAGCAGTAGCAACAGTGCCACCATAAAGGGCCAACGACTCCGCTTCTGATTCAGCCCGAAAATGAGCCAGATTACAATCGCAATCATCAGCAGTAAGCCGATAAACTGACCCCAGCCAATCCACCAGCTTACCAACCCTGGTATATCAAAACGATTAAATTCATTGCTAATTCTTAGTGGCATCTCTAACTCCTTCGCGCAACCAGGTTGCCCCTGGTCTATCTATGTTCTGTCGCTCCCGCATGACTTATAAAAAGGATAGAGGTAGAGGCGGATGCAACCTCCGCCCAACTATGCTAAACCCGCTAAACCCGCTTAAAAACCAGCACACTTTGACCAATTTTAACCCGGTCATTGTCGAAAAGCTCCTCTTTGAGGGCCGGTTTGCCGTTTATGGTAGTTCCGTTAGAACTGGCAAGGTCATATAACACAAACTTCTCCTCGCCCGGTTCCGCTCCTCGCGCCCGCTCTACTTTGATTTTGGCATGTTGCGACGAAGCACGCTCATCATCCAACAAAATATCGCAACTGCTATCGCGTCCTAGCGTAGTATCGCCATCGTGGATCTGATAAATCGTGCCGGGTCGTCGTCCTTCGACCATTGCAAACCAGGCCAGCAAGGGAGGTGCACTTTCAAACACGGTTGGGGCTGGACGGTGCGGGCGGGCGCCGCCACTCGAAAAGTTGCCGCCACCCGGCCCTTGTGTGGGGGCTACCCTGTTTGGCTTGCCGTATTCGTCCGGCCCTTGTGTAGGAGCCACTCGATTGACATTGCCACGCGGCGGCAGACTATTAGGTTCCAGCCTGGTTTTATTGGGGTCTAGCGAGTCGTTTCTATCGCTCATGGGTTGCCTTTTCCTTCCTTGTCTATCTTTTACTTGACTGGGCGTATCTGGTACGTCCTGATAATTGAAGCGTTCAAGCCCTCAGCAACTAACGGTGACCTTAAGTCCGCTTGAATACCAATGTAGTGTCGCCGATGCGAATCTGGTCGCCATCCATCAACAACTCCCGTTGCTGGATTCGCCGCCCGTTCAGGTAAGTGCCATTGGAACTGGCGAGGTCATGCAAATAAAACTGTTTGCCGTCCATCTTGATACGAGCGTGTTCGGTACTTACCAGATCATCGGTCAGTACCACATCACAGTTAGACTGGTGGCGACCCAGATTACTGGTATTGCGTAGCCGGAACTCGCGCCCTTCCTGTCGGCCCCGCGTAATAATTACCCAGGCGTTAACCGCCTCTTCCATATCCATAAGCTTAGTTTTAGGGTCCATCTTGGCTCCTCCTTTATTAAAACCAGTACCCTGAGTTGCGCCTACGGTTTTGCCAACTGTTGCAGGTGGGTTGTAAGCGGTATCAGTGCTGGTACTGCTAATCAGTGTACTACTTATCCCAACACTAAATTGTCTACCTGAAGCACCTGCCAAAATATCTTTGCTTGCAGTAAACAGGTAAATTAGGTTCCAGGCGGCGAAAACCAAAACCACCAGAGCTACAATTAAGACCAGCCAGGGAGAAATGGGCCAATCTTTAGCAAGCTCCTTCACCAAATCAGCCGCCTGGGCTTTTGGGTTGCTGTCCTGCAATTTGGTTACAACCTGCTGCAAGGCGGCTTTATCTTTGTCAGATAAATTGTTGCCAATTTCAGTTAACCCCAATGCCTGAGTGGTCGTAGTCTGATTTTGTAGTTTGGCAAGTTCTTTCACCAGACTGCTGCCCATCATCATAAAAGCCGCGATAAAGCTTAAAATAATGAAAAGTAAGACCAACCCCGACCCAACCAGCCCAACGATGCGACCCCAGTTTTTCTTGAGCAGTTGGCCCACCCCGGCAGCAATAAAAACCAGGCCAACCACCAAGGCACTAACCCCGGTTAGCAGCATCAGCAAACTGGACGGTCCTTTAAAAGCATCAGGATTGGCAAAGAACAGGTCGCCCGACGTTACCAGACACCAGACTCCGACTATCAAAAGAAGTACTGCCACCACAAATGAAATAATGGCATTTATGGCTAACATGGTTGGACGCATTAGCTCCTCCTAATTCTGCCGCCGAATAAGCGGCGCGGTCATTTCAATTAAGCTTGTTTGAAAATCAGTTCAGTATTTCCCAGCTTGATTACATCACCATCCATCAGTAGTTCTGGGCTGGCGATGCGCTTACCGTTCAGGTAAGTACCATTTAGACTCGCCAGGTCGTACAGCATAAAATGGTTGCCCTCATATTTGATACGGGCATGTTCGCTGCTGACCAGTTCATCGGCTACATAAACGTTACAGCGTTTCTGGTTGCGACCCAGGCGGTTGAGGCGGCGCAATTTAAACTGCGCCAGACCCTCGCCCGCTCGTTTCTGGGCAAGCCAGGCCACAATGCGCGGGGCTTTGTCGGCTAAAATCGTCGGGGGCAACTGCGTTTTATCCAGCTTTGTCATACTTGTTCTCCTTGAATTAACTACTTGAAGTTTCTAAACGTCGGCTACAACTTTAGAATAACTTTTCCCGACTGAGATTTGGCTCATGTTGAGCAGTGATTTCTCTGGGATACCAGCTTTATAGTTAATGTCTGAACTGATTAAATATCCGCTGGTTGTAACCACTCGCCGCCGAAGCCGCCCAGATAACACAGATAGGCCAGGTTATAAACAAACTCAATCCAAAAGTTAGGGCGGCCAGCAATGGACTAATAATCAACATTATCAGCGCCCCTCCAACAGTCGAATAAAACATGCCGAGTGGCCCAAACAGAATTGCCAGCAATACGGCAGTACCGACACTTTTAGCGGGCAGAACAATTGGCTGGACATACTGCCTGATTTCAACTATCTCTACCGCATGAATCTGTGCTGCCCGGTGTGGTGCGGGTGGCAGTGGCGCAGGAAGTTGAGCAGCTGAATCGCGCACCACAAATTCGCTTTGCCCAACCCTGACAATATTACCGACGGTCAGGCGTAAGCTATGGCCTACCGCTAATTTTTGACCATTAAGATATGTTCCGTTGCGGCTATTCAAATCCTGAATATAATAGCCATCAGCTCGGCTTATTATTTGGGCGTGATGGCGCGAAATTTGTTCATCATCCAACAAAATATTGCACTTCTCATCTCGTCCGATTATTTGAGTACCGTTTTTAAGTTTAAAGTTTTGCCCCCGATATAAACCATCCTGACCAATCAGTAACATTTCATGCCGCCCTTCACTCTAGTTATGACACAGGCTCTTAGCCCAAAAAAGATATATCTACATTTCCAGCGCGTAGTTGGTCGCCTGATTGAAGCTGGTAGTTGCCGTGTTGCAGCCGATTACCGTTCAAGTAAGTTCCAAAGCGTGACAAGTTTTGGACTAGATAACGGTCTTGCTGCAAACTAATCGCAAATTGTTCGCGTGAAATACTTTCATCGCCCGGCAACAACTGTTCTCGCCCCCAGACCGAATAAGCCTGGGACAAAGGAATTTCGCGTCCATCTGGCTCTATTCGCAAGCGGGCCTGTACCAGATACGCGCTGCGCCCGGACGAAGCCGCCGCAGCCTCTTTTACCGACCCATCAAAGGGGACTACAGTGGGTTGCATACCGCCTATTAGCGTCGTAAAATTTTGGCTACGGTGAATAGTGTTATAGCCAATGGCTTGCATAAATTCCGAGGCCGAACGAATACGTCGGAAACGGTCTTTTTCCAGAGCGCGCATTACAGCCTGCTCCAGATAAGCGGGTAAATGTGGCTGGTAATACGATGGCGGCAACGGTTTGTGGGTCAAGTGCATTTCCACCACTTTAAGGTCGTCTTCGTGAAAAAAAGGCAATTCCCCGGTCAGCATCTCGTACAGCACTACACCCAACGAATAAATATCGCTACTAAAATCTACTTGCTCCCCTTTGGCCTGCTCATAAGACATGTAGTAAGGCGTACCAGCCTTGCCCTTGCTGCTGGTGCGTTTCGCGGCATTAACCATACGAGCAATCCCGAAATCGGCTACTTTTAGACCCTGCTCTGGGTCTAAAAGCAAGTTTTCCGGCTTTATATCACGATGAATCACTCCATTACGATGAGCGTATTCGAGTGCTTCTGCTACCTGACCTGCGATTGCCACTGCATAATCAACTGGCAAAGGTTTACCGGGTAGGACTACATCACGCAGCGTTGGGCCATTAATGTACTCCATGACTATGTAGGCTTGACCATCTTTATTGCTATGGTTTAACACCCGCACGATATGGGGATGGTTGAGCGACTTCCCGATTTGACCTTCCTGGGCAAATTTGTGATTTCGCTCCTGGTCTACTTCGTGCAAAACCTTAATTGCATAAGCATTTCCGGAACTATCTAGTGCTTTATAGACTATTCCCATTCCACCCTTGCCGATAGTACCAACCACATCCAGCCCTCCCCTGGGTTCAAAAGAAGAAGCGCCGCCCGCCGGAGGTTGGAATGCTTTGGTTTCGCCATCATCTACTATCGGCACAAATAGTTCATTCAAGTTAGGCTGTGCCGGTATAGCGCTTGCAGTGCCGAGGCGCGGTGATAGCGTAACTATACTAAAGGCAAAACTGTACCCGCCAATTTTTAAGATGTTACCTGGATGTAGCGGCAGAATTTGACCAGGAACAATTTTTTGACCGTCTAAATACGTGCCATTGGTACTTTGCAAATCCTGCACGTAATAAATTCCGTTTTGCTTTATTATCTGAGCATGGCGACGCGAAATATCATCTCCGGGCAAAGGAAGATGACATTCGGACGAGTCATTTCGACCAACCACTGTCACTGGGCGAGCTAACTTATAATTAGCTTTACTACTCAATTCTTCTAACAAACCATAACGCCGGGGCAACCCAAAATACAGTCCAATTCCACCAACTGCTCCAAGAGTTATCAATATTAATAATATGGCGAAAAAGACTTCCATAAACTATCGCACTTTGCCTTTATTTTTTGTCTTTTGACCCATTAGATAACGACACAGATTCTTCGCTATTAATCAGCCAGGTATCTATCCGTTCTTTATGAAAGCGCCATACCCGACCTACCTTAACGGCAGGAATTTGGCGAGCCTGGGCCAAACGGTAAACGGTAGTCACGTTTAGTTGAAGATAAGCTGCCACCTGCTTTATAGTCATAACTTCGCTGTGCATTAAAAATACTCCTGTAGTTGGCGCTTAATAAAAACTTATTTCAGTAGGTTTGAAAGGTCAAACCTTGTGTTTGGGCATAATAAATTACCCCTCTACTGAGACAGGTTTTAATTCTAAAAGCATTATTAAATCGGGCATGACAAAGCCAGGTCTGGTTATAGCCAGACTTTTGCTTTATAAAACTTAATAAAGCTTCATGAGAGAACGCGAAGTTAGCTCTGAAATTTTAATAAATATCAGGGTTGAAATTCACATTCTTATTGTTTTAAACTTGTACAGATTTAAAAAAGTTGGAGGCTTATTAAGCCTTTAGTTATAATTTACCTCGCTTGCTTCAACGTAATATCACAATATTTCCACTTCGTTTAATAGTGAAAAGTTTTCTGACTTTTAAATTAGACACTTTGAGCAGCTAATCTTAGCTGTTCGTGAGGTAAATCTCCGTTTCGATATAATTATTTATAATAATAAATAAAATTTTACAAACTTTCAATAGACTAAAAGTACTATGCTTTGTTTTCTATTAGCTTTATTAGGGCTTTTACTGTCTTTTAGCCGCTTTTGTTAAAAGCTTGTCTGCTTGGTGATACACTTTATTACGTATCTTCTCAATAATTCGGGGTAAAACCTTTGTTCTAGCATCTAATTAGTGATACCTCGGCAAAATCATTAGGGATTTCTCTTCTA
>JBBQXW010000051.1:0-29225 GCA_038209275.1 Chloroflexia bacterium
TCCTCCCTTTAAACTATTTTTGTTTTTAATAACTTAGATAGTTGTATTTTTGGGGGATAATTATGTTCCGCGTTTCCCTTAAATTCCGGTATTCGAGCAACTTTATTAGCGTAATTTTCGCTTTTCCTTAGCTTTTGAAAATTTTTATTAAAAATTTTCAAAAGCTAAAAGTTTTTTTGTTGCTGGTCTGGTTTTTGATTTTTAGCTAAAAATCAAAAACCAGACCAGCAACAGTTGTAGTGTGAAGGTAAGCGAAAATTCTGAAAAATTTTAAGGAGAATCAAAATGGATGTATCACGCCGTTGCGTGCCTTATACTCCCATGTGGAAACCTTTGAACCAGATGAAAATCGCGCTAGTCTCGACTGGTGGAGTTTATTTGAAGGGGCAAGAGCCTTTTGTAGTTGAAGGCGACGAAACTTTCCGCATTTTTCCGGGCGATTTGCAATCTACTGATTTATTGTTTGCCCACGAACACTACGACCATAGCGATGCTGATAAAGACCCGAACGTAATGTTCCCGATTGACCGCTTGCGCGAACTGGCTGCCGAAGGCGTAATCGGCGGCATTGCCAATAAACATATCGGCATGATGGGCTACACTATGAAGCTTAAGCAGCTTTACGATGAAACCGTGCCGACTATTGCCAAAGAAATCAATCGTAGCAACGCCGATGCGGTATTACTAACGGCTGGCTGACCGCACGTATGTCATCGCGCGTGTGTCGTGATACAGCGGGCTATTGAAATGAGCGGCTTGCCCACCGTCTCGATTACGCTTTCGCCGGAAGAAACCATTCAGGCGCGGCCTCCCCGCCAGATTCACCCGGTCGGGTTCAAACTCGGCAATGCCACCGGCCACCCCAATCAGCCGGATTTGCAGCGCAAAGTTGTCCGTACCGCCCTCGAATATATGAACCAACTCGTCATGCCCGGCACTATAACCGACCTCGAATTCCCTGAGTATTAAAAAAGTTGTGTTAGGTTTTGATTTTTTTGCAAAAATTTCAAACCTGAAGCACGCTCTTTTAATCGGCTTTTTTGACCAGGAACTAAATTCTTTAGCTTTTGAAAATTTTTGCAAAAATTTTCAAAAGCTAAAGAAAAGAGAGATTTCTCTGAGCTTCTGATTTTTACCAAAAATCAAAAGCTCAGAGAAATGAAATCAGGCTTTTTCGACTGGAAACTGAATTTCAGTGACAAATTTGGATTGATCGCCGCCGCGCTCATATTCCAAATTTAGCTCACGGCTAGGGCCATTGACCCGGTAGCCGTTGGCCTCAAGCCATTTAGAGATTGCCTCATAAGCCTGGTGCAGAGTAGCGAAACTACCGCGATGAATTACCGAGGCCATCTTGTCGAAGCCGGGCAACTCAACTGTCTTTACCCGGTCAGTATCAGGTAAGGTGCTGGCCTCATAACTTATAGAAGCTCCCACGTTGATGTCACGGTCACACATTTCTTGGTCGTAATAGACCGTAATACTGGGTTCGACCATTTTAGCGCCTTGCCGGGCAATATAGCCCATTACCTCGTCAAAGAGGCCATCCAGGGTTGGCCCTAGTTTGTCCATAGCCGGGGCTACACCCCGAACTTCGGCTACCCGCAAAGGTGCTACTTTCTTTATAATCACATCATAATCAGGCATATTATTCTCCTGTTCAAATTGCTCTAACCAGGCTTCGATTCGGCCCAGCCTTATTTGCCCTTCCTCTAATTGCTGTTGCAATTCCACTTGCTTGATTTTAAGCATTCCCCGAATTTGCTCCGGGGTCAGATTATCATCCAGCAAACGGGCAATCTGTTCGAGCGAAAGGCCCATATCTTTGAGCGCCAGCAACCGATTGAGGCGGGGCAGCTGGCTGGCCGAATAGTAGCGGTAGCCAGTTGCCGAGTCTACTCTGGTGGGCTTGAGCAAGCCAAGCTCATCATAGTAGCGCAAAGCCGAAACTGGCACCAGACATAGCCTGGAAAAATCACCAATTCTAAACATACCTCATAATCTCCACTTGTATCATGATACAATCACTGAAAGCTTTCACCTTTAGCCTACACCCTCAAGTTGCTTGAGAGTCAATAGGCAAAACAACACATTTGTTTCCAGGTCTCTTGACAAGCATTGCCAGTCAGTATAGGATAACACTCAGTTAATAGTTTTAACACTTTCTTAGCATTTGAGCGACGTGTCCAGGCGTTAGAACTATTATTTTTATATAAATCTAAAAATCAGGAGAATAAGAAGAATGGAATGGGCATCGCTGCTTACCATTCTCTTTGGTTGTATAACGGGTGCGTTTTGTGGATTTGGAGTTTATTTCTTTAAACAGGGCAAAGCTAACGTTCAAATAGCACTGGAAAAAGAGTCGGTCAACCGCCTAATAGAGGAGGCCCGCACCCAACACAAAGAGATAATTTTACAGGCCAGGGATGAAGCCTTGAAGGTTCGGCAGGAAGCCGAACATGAGATAAAAGAACGGCGGAGCGAGCTAACCCGCCTGGAACAACGCCTTCAGCAAAAAGAAGAAATCCTGCAACAAAAAGAAGAAAATTTAGAGCGCAAAGCTGAGAAACAGGAGCATCGAGAAAAAAGCCTCAATGCCCACGAGCGCGAACTCGATTTGTTGAAAGTGCAGGCTGAAGAAGCCCGCCGCCGCCAGCTTATTGAGCTTGAGCGCATTGCCGGAATGACCGGCGAACAGGCCCGCGACTTTTTGGTGAGCCGATTCGAGGACGAAGCCCGCCACTTTGCCGGAACACGAGTGCGCCGGATAGAGGAAGAAGCCCGCGAGAAAGCCGAAGAAAAAGCTCGCAAAATTATTTCAGTCGCCATCAGCCGGGTCGCCAGCGATTACGTTGGCGAGGCGACTGTCTCGACTGTGCCACTGCCCAGCGACGAAATGAAGGGCCGGATTATCGGGCGAGAAGGACGCAATATCCGCACCTTTGAACAAATCACCGGGGTGGATTTGATTGTAGACGATACGCCGGAAGCCGTAACCCTCAGTTGTTTCGACCCGGTGCGCCGCGAAGTGGCCCGCCGAGCGCTATCCAAGCTGATTACCGACGGCAGAATCCATCAGGCCCGGATTGAAGACGCGGTATCAAAAGCCCGACAGGAAGTAGAGCAGCAAATTCGGGAGGATGGCGAAAAAGCGGCCCTCGATGCCGGAGTACCCGGTATTCACCCCGATATTATCAAGCTGCTGGGCCGATTGCGCTATCGCACCAGCTATGGACAGAACCAGCTTTATCACGCCGTCGAGGTCAGCCATCTGGCGGGCGTTATTGCTACCGAACTGGGCGCGAACGTACCCGTCGCCAAAGCCGGAGCGCTGCTGCACGACATCGGCAAAGTGATGGATCAGGAAATCGAAGGGCCACACGCCGTTATCGGGGGCGAACTGATTCGTCGTCTGATGAAAGCGCCCGAAATTGCTCACGCGGTAGCGGCTCATCATAGCGAAGAAGACCCTCAATCTATCGAAGCCTGGATTGTGATGGCGGCGGATGCCATGAGCGGAGGCAGGCCGGGCGCACGCCGTGAGCAGGTCGAAACCTATATCCGTCGCCTGGAAGCACTGGAAGAAATGGCGGGAGCAATGGAAGGGGTCGAGCGCTGCTTTGCAATTCAGGCCGGACGCGAAGTGCGAATTTTGGTACGGCCCGAAGTGGTAGACGATGTGATGGCAATGCGAATGGCCCGTGACCTTTCCAAACGCATCGAAGAAAACTTACAGTACCCCGGTCAAATAAAAGTAACCATTATTCGGGAGACACGGGCGATAGATTACGCCAAGTAACCATCGGTTCTCCCTTACCAAAACCAAACTTTTCGGATAAGTAGTAGCGACTTGCCAAGTCGCTACTACTTATCCGAAATTTCCAACCTAACAAATTCTCCGTGTTTCCGTGGTGAACTTTCTTAATTCAAAACTCAAAATTCAAAATTCAAAATTGATACTCCAGCGGGTCGGGGATACCGATTTCGGCGAAGGCGGCGCGGCGTTCGCGGCAAGCATCGCAATTACCACAGGCCGGGCGCGTGCCACGATAGCAGGTGTGGGTCAGTTCGTAGGGTACGCCGAGTTCGTAGCCACGCCGCAACACCTCGGCTTTAGTTTTGTCGGCCCAGGGCGTATGAATCTGAACCGTGCGGTCGTAGCTAGAGCCGAGACTAAGGGTTTGCTCAAGGCTATCGAAGAAAGGGCGGCGGCAATCGCGGTAAACCTGAAAATCCTCTTTGACCGGACCATAAAAAATTTCGTCAATGCCCTGTGTCTCGCCGTAGGCTGCCGCCAGCGTACAGAAAAGCGTATTGCGTAGCGGCACAACCGTAATTTCCTGGCGCTGTTCGGCCTGAGTCGGAACATCGGTACTCGCATCGGTCAGGGCGCTGCCGCCAATTTGGGCCAAATCTATCTTCAGAATTTTGTGCGACAGGCCCAATCGTTCCGCAATAGTGCGCGAAGCTTCCAGTTCGATGCGGTGGCGCTGGTTATAATCAAAACTGAGCGTGCGAACGGTATAATTTTGGGCCAACGCCTCATAAAGGAGCGTCGTGCTGTCCATTCCGCCCGAAAAACAAACTACTGCTTGCGGCATCAAATCCCCCTCTGATTGCCATACATCAAAACGTGTAGGCGCGGCAACAGCCGATAGCCCGCCAGTTTCACCAGTTCGGCTACCTTTAGTGAGTGTTCGCGTAGGGCCGCTACGCTTTGTCCTTCCGGCATTACAATAATGCGGTCACGAGGTAAATCGGCTTCGCTAATAACCTGCTCCATTGCCGCAAAATCGGCTTCGTCCGCCACTACAAACTTGAACCAGGGGCTATGACTGCGGGCCAGTTCTTGCAAAACCGCCGGGCGAATCGTGCGGGCGCGGTTGTGGGCCGAAGGTAATTTGGGCGAAATATTAAGCTGGCAGCGCTCTCGAATTAAGGGCGTACCGGGCAAAGTACCGTTCGTTTCAATCTCAATTTGCCATTCGGGAGATAATAGTTCAAGCAAAGCTTCAATCTGATGAAAATGCAGTAGAGGTTCGCCGCCAGTAATTACTAACCGACGGCAAGGATAAACCGAAATTCGTTCCAGTAGTTCCGCCGGAGTAATAGATTCATAATTGCCGAAAGTCGGGTCGTTTACATCCCAGGTGTACTTCGTGTCGCACCAGCTACAGGTCAGGTTGCACAGATGCAGCCGGACAAAAATAGCGGGCTGACCAATCGAAGCCCCCTCGCCCTGAATAGAAAAAAACAATTCGTTGAGAAGAAAAGAGCCAGCCTTTATCTTGGGCGCTGGCTTTTCCGCATCTAGCAGTGTCATTTCGATTTAAGCGCCACTCGTTTCATTCTTTACGGCGGATTCTTCGCCCGTTTCGCTTTCGCTAGCAACACTGGCACTACCGCGCTGGCGCTTCTGAAGCTTGCGTTCCATTCGGCTACGAATCGCGCCATTAACTACATCTTTAGCCGTCCTTAGCGTTTTGCCCAGCATATCCATTGCCGCTTCTTTCTCGTTGGCCTGTTCTGGCCCGGATAAACTGGTGTCAATTTGCTTGGTCACGGTGAAATCAATCACCCGCAACACTTCCTCGGTGATAGCCCGGTTGTTCCAGCCGTAAGAAATTGGCGTAACCATCACGCTTTCGGTAATTTCTTCCAGCAAATCCAGCTCCAGACCACCGCGCCGACTGATTTCCTCCAGCGCATCGTAAAACCCGTACAGACGCTCTTCCAATTCTTCTTGCGCCATATCTGCGTAGGCCACCCCAAACATTACCTTGAGCGAAGTAGCCGAACGGTCAACCAGTTTGTCTTTGTTTGTCTTTATCAAATCTGCCAATATAGTTTGCATCGCTGTCTTGTCTTTCGCCTAATTCTCTTTCAAAAATTCAACTTACTTGATTATTCGTATCCCCAGCCGGGCGGCGGCACTTTCGACCGATTCGCCGTTAGAACGGGCGCTACTGCGAGTGGCGGCGGGGGCAGGCTCGGAATGAGAGATGGGTTCTACAAATTCTGGCAAGGTTTCTTCGGCCTGTAGCGCCGCTTCCAAACCCTCGGTATTGATGTATTCCAGGTTGTTCAATAACTCAAGCGTCTGCATAATATCCTGAAACTTCTCCATACTCAGCAATACTGCCACTTCCTCGTTGTTGCGCTCGATAATAAAATGGGTCTGTCCATTTTTCAGAGCATCCAACAAACCAGAAAGCTGAGTACGCAGGGTCGTAGCCGAAATTACTTTGCCCATACTTTTTACACCGTTGTCGGTAACGAAACTACTCAAAATTACTCAAAACTAGAAAATTTTATTGAGAAGGGCGAGCTTTCCCTGAAGTTACCTCGGCCTCATCCAACACTCGGATAACCATTTGAAGGCGCGCAATTGCATCCTCCGCCACCAATCGCATTCGATTATACATAATCGGGTCAAGTTCCTTAGCCCAGGCTTGCATTGCTGCCTCATCCACCTCGTGCCATTTGGCATCTTGCTGCATCCGCAACTTTAATTTACGCACCGGGTCATTGCGATGGACTGCCTTCGGGTCAGGCCGAGGCGCTTCCTCCGCTACTACTTCGGGGAAAAGTTCCTTTGCCAACCGTTCGACATCTTCAGTCCGCACAAACGGATTGCCGGGTCGTCCACCAAAAGTACGTAACCGACCTTCTTCGACATACTTCAAAACCGTCAGGCGGTCAGTTCTGAGATTGGCGGCAGCTTCTACCGCATCCATGAAGGCAAATCGGGTCGGCGCTTTGGGCGCACTATTATTATTTTCGGGCATTTGAGCAGACATTGCTACAATCCTTAAATTCTAGCCAGGCTAAATGTTTGAACTTCATCTGAAACTTGAAGCCACAGGTTCGAGCCTCAAACTACTGCCCTATAATAGCTTAAATTGTCGGGTGAAGCAAGCGAAAATTCCTACGGATGGGGAAAGGAACACAGATGAACGCAGATTAGCGCAGATGAACACCGAGAAGTTTTAATATATTTAGCATCTCACCTTAGTATAAACAGTAGAACTTTCGCCTGTTATGCTAAGGTACGAAGCATCTCTGGTTGCGGAAGGAAAATGCTTCGGGTAGAGCCGAGACCCTTTGTACTGTTCTACCACATCAGCACCCCCGGCCTATTCTGGAACATCGCAACCTACTGAGTAATCGGTCTGATTGCAAAGCTCTGTTTTGCACCAGGGTCGCGCTGTTCCAGAACATTTGGGGGTGCTGATGTGGTAGAGCAGTACACCTCTCCTGGGTCAGGGTGACAGACGCGGCGGACGGCGTAATTACAAAATTGCTACCCTTTAAGAGGGTGTCTAACAATGTCATTCTGAGGTACGAAGAATCTTACTGTACCATGCCGAACCTTTTTTGAGTTCCGTTTGAGATTCTTCGTACCTCAGAATGACTACCTAAATCAATTTTAGAGTGGCTCTCAGGTCGGTGAGCGAAAATTCTAATTCTACCCGGAGGTTTTAGGCTACGGGTGTACCGCCGCTCGGTTCGTTAGTGACTTCTTTGTGGTTGGTTTTGTTTTCTCGGACAGTCGAGGCGGCTTGCAAAGCTTTGCCGGTATCGCTGGAAGCGGCAACCGCCTCATTTTGCGGGGTTTCTTCCGAGCCAAAACTGAGAATATTATTAAAGACAACCTGAATCGCGGCGGCAATAGGAACAGCCAGCAGCGCCCCACCAATTCCCATGAGGGTCGAGCCAATCAAAATACCGATTATTACGGTTAGAGGCGTAACACCGACAGCGCTCTCCATAATCCGTGGTACTAAAATATTGCCTTCAACTAGCTGGATAACCACGATGTAAACCACTACAATCAGCGCCAGAGTAGGACTTTGAGTCAGAGCAATCAGTACGGCAGGTGCGCCACCGATGTACGGCCCAACTAGCGGGATTAACTCGGTTATTGCCGCAAAAACCGCCAGCGGAAAAGCAAATTTCAGCCCCATCAAGCTGTAGCCAACTCCCGCTAATACCCCAATGAACAACATCAAAACCAATTGCCCGCGCACCCACGCACCCAGCTTTTGTTCTACGCTATCCCACAGTATCCGACCACGTGGGCGCTTCTCCTCTCGCACAAACGAAAACACAAAGCGCTTGATGATAGGTCGTTCGGTCAGCCAGTAAAAAGCAATTACAAAAACCGTTACACCCGAAAAAATAACTTCAACTACGGTCAGGCCAATCGTCAAAGCTTCCGAGGATGGCTTGAAATTCTCAAGTATTGCACCCGCACTATCATAAATTGTATTGGCAATATCTTTGAAAAAGCCGGTATCAATATTGGCAATCGCTGCTTTAGCCGTCTGGGGATTGGTAAACCCTGAAATTAAGCGTCCACCTTCAGATACCAGGGGCGGCACGGTCAGGAAAAGCAGCAAAGCCAAAATTCCAAAAATGAAGCTATAAACTACCAGAATACCCATTCCCTTGTTAAATGGCCCTTTTCTTAGCCAGCGCACCACTGGCTCAATCCCGGTAGCCAGCAAAATACTGAGGAAAACCAGGAAAAGAACGTTGCGAACCAGCCACAAAAACCAAAAGCCCAGCAACACCATTACAATTGTTGCTGTCCATATTGCTACCCTGCGTGCATTTATCTGTGCCATAGCCATTCTCCGAATAAATTTTGAATTTTGAATTTTGAGTTTTGAATTTTGAACTTCGGCCTCTAGCCTAATTTTAAGTTAAGGTTTTTAACTCAAAATTCAAAATTCAAAATTCAAAATTGTACTAAGCTGCCGGGGTTTTGCGTCGGAAAACTATGCTGACAATGCCCGCAATAATTAAAACGACTGTCCCGGTAATAAGAGTTAACGGGTTATTCTGACGGGGCTGCAGCTGGTGACTATAAGCATTGGCAACCGCCAGTTTGTCCTTTTCGGCTACGCCATAGTCGAAATCCTCGTCTTCGTCCGCTTCAGCCTGATTTATGCTGTTGTATTGGGTCGTTGCACCGACAGCAGCGGGCGTACCTTTGTCTTTTTTACTACCTGCGGCGGGCTGACTATTGTCCGGCATCATCTGACCACTTTTGTTAGGTTCGGCTTTCTGCTCAACGACGGCATTGCCCACTTTGACGGCGGCTGAACCACTCTTGAAGTTGTTTAGCACGGCGGCAATCTCCGCCCCAAACAAAATTACTGCCGCCGAGAGGTAGAGGAAGAACATAAAGACGATAATACCGCCAATTGCGCCATAGGTTTTGGTAGCACTGCTGGCGGCACCAAACGCCGTAACGTAAAAGGCAAAACCAACCTTCAAAAGTTCAAACAATACTGCCGCCACTATCGCGCCAATTAGTACAGGCTTCCATTTCACATCTTTACGGGCCGGGCTAAATTTGTAGAGAATGGCGAAGATAGCCGCTTCCAATATCAACGGTATCAAGTAAGAAAGTACTGGCAAGATAAAGCTGAAATTTTTGGGCGAAATACCGAAAATGTTCAATCCGGCATTAACCAACAAATTGAATACAATGGTAATAGTAAAGGCCAGCGCCAACAACCCACCAAGACCAACCAACATACCCAAACGCAAGCCCATTTTGACAAAGAAGTTGCGTTCGTCCTTTTCTACGTCGTAAGCCTGGTTAATCGCAAAGACGAACTGATCGAAAATACCGCTACCCGTCCAGAACAGTGTCAAAATCGAGATTGCACCCGCCGCGCCTGCCCCTTTAATCAGGCCGTCCAGCAGTTCATCAAACTTGATAACGTTCCCGACTTCGGACGGAACAGCGTTCTTCACGCCATCAATAAAGCCCTGACGGGTCGAAGGGTCTTGCAAAAATAAACTACCCAAAACGATAAAGCCCAAAATAAGTGGAATAATGCTTTGCAAAGCAAAATAAGCAATCGAGGCCGCCAGATTCAGGCAATTATCTTCCATAAACTCGGTAACGCTCTGCTTGACTACCTCGAACGGGCCTTTCGGCGGCTCGGTTTCAGCCCCAATATCATCTTTATTTGGGTCTTTTTTCTTGTCCTTGTCTTTATCTTTGTCTTTATCTTTATCCATTTTCCGCTTTCACTTTCCTAATTTTGATTATACTATAAATTGCACGACTTCGTAGCTTTCTACTAAGCCTATAATCAAGAATTGGGCCAGCAACTAAACAGCAAAAAATTAGCTCCGAAATTGCTTTCGGAGCTAATTTTTTGCTGTTTAGATATTAAATTTAGTTCTTGACTTGAACCTTGAGCTATCGCATAAAAGTCATTGCGTTGCGCTCGGCAAAATCGCCCGCAACGGGCAACTTGATATGTTTACCCTGGTAAGCCGAAATCATCATATAGATGACGTAACCCAGATAGACCAGCGACAGCAAACTGGAGAGAATACCAATTCCTCTGGGCAAAATACCAAGAACAATCGTCAAAACGGTGTAGCTGCCGCTAATAATCAGCGATTGTAGCGCGTTAAACCGCACTTCTTGATTGTTTTTCTCGATTACCAAAAAGACCAGACCACCAATCCAGCCAAAGAGATAAGCTAACAGGCTGGCGATATTCGGTTGCAGGCTGCTTGAACTGGTCGGCTGACCATAAGGCTGCTGATAGCCGGGCGGCGGGCCGTACTGCTGCTGGGGCGGTTGTTGGCCGTATTGTTGCTGGGGCGGTTGGCCGTATTGTTGTGGCGCGTTGTATGGGCCAGTGTAGGGTGGCTGCTGGGGCTGACCGTATGGCGGCTGTTGCGGCTGTCCACCACCATAAGGCTGCTGGTAGCCGGGCGGCGGGCCATAGGACTGCGGCTGTCCCCCATACGAGGGTGGCTGACCGTATGGCGGCTGCGGAGCGTTATAAGGCGGCTGGGGTTGTCCATAGGGCGGTTGTGGTTGTTGGTCGGGAGAAGGCCATTCCTGCGGAGGTTGGTTTGGTGGCTGGCTCATTTTTCAAAGCTCCTTTTTGTGTTCCTGGTTTCTACTCGCTTCATTAATCCAATCAGAGAAATTTGGTGTTTCGCTATAAGGTAAAATACTGATTATATTATACCTTATTGTACAACGACTAATATACCCTTTAGGTACTACTTTTGCTAAGTCCGTTTGGGCGGACGTTTTTTCGCCCGCCCCTATCTATAGTAATACGAGTATACTATAACAAGAGTTTCGTTTTATTCACCTGTTTGAGAGTGAAACTGATTTCTCAAGGTTTTCGCTTACTGCCATAAGAGTAGTGAATTGTGGTGTTTTTAAAACTCATCAAACTTGCTTTATTAGCATAAAACATAACATGGCGCATTGCTATGCGCTAAATCACCTTTAACAGCTACAACTTTCCCATGTTGAGAGAGTCACGAATCATGAGTATAATAAATATAAAGATAAAGCGGCCCGTTAAGGCCGCTGGTTGGTTTGCGTTAAAAGAGAGTTTGACTTGCTTCGCAGGTTGCCACCAGTAAGCTCGTCAAAAGATATATTCTATAAAAATCGCGGCAGATTTGACTACGCCAGAAATTTCGCAAAACAAAGACCATGCGGCACTGTGACAAGGCCGCCCATAATTTGTTTGGTCTTTGGCTCAGACAAAAGGCTGGATGGAGAACGCTTTAGTTCTCCATCACTGAGTTTTCATCCTTGCATCTTCCGCATTACTGTCCGCGCTGCCGGTAGCGCAAGAAAGGCGGAATATCCAGGTCGTCGTTCATGGCTACCGCCGGGCGATACGGCACGGGCGGTGGCGTGTACTGCTCCGTCTGCGGTTGCGGCTGACGCGGCTGGTACGATGGCTGCTGGTTGACTAGCGGCTTCAGGGCTGGTTTGCGAATGGCATCAAAGCCCGTCGCAATGACGGTCAGCTTGATGTCGCCGCTCATGCGCGGGTCAATCACTGCCCCAAAGATAATATTGGCTTCGGGGTCTGCCGCTTGCTGAATAATCTCTGCCGCTTCGTAAATTTCCAAAATACCCAAATCTTCGCCGCCAGTAATATTGAACAGTACACCCCGCGCCCCCTCGATAGAGAGTTCGAGTAAGGGACTTTCAACCGCTTGCTTGGCCGCATCCACGCAACGATTATCGCCCGTGCCGCGCCCAACGGCCATCAACGCGCTACCAGCGTCGCTCATGATGCTCTTTACGTCGGCAAAGTCGAGGTTAATCAAGCCCGGAACGGTAATCAGGTCGGAAATACCCTGAATACCTTGCCGCAGTACTTCATCAGCGATACGGAACGCATCCACCATCGAAGTCTTGCGGTCAGCGACCTGAAGCAAGCGGTCATTCGGAATCGTGATTAAAGTATCCACATGTTCCTTGAAACGACCAATGCCCTCGTCTGCCGCCGCCTTGCGCCGATTGCCCTCAAAGCTGAAGGGCCGCGTCACCACGCCGACAGTTAGCGCACCAATTTCTTTAGCAATTTGGGCAATAATCGGGGCTGCCCCCGTACCCGTGCCACCACCCATACCGCAGGTGATGAAAATCATGTCAGCCCCACGCAGTGCTTCGTAGAGTTCTTCGCTGCTTTCTTCTGCCGCTTTCGCCCCGACTACGGGATTGCCGCCCGCGCCTAGCCCCTTCGTAACTTTATCGCCGATACGGATGCGATTGGGTGCTTGCGAATAAAGCAGCGCCTGCGCGTCGGTATTCACCACGTAGAAATCTACGCCGCGCAATTCGCTTTGAATCATGCGATTGACCGCGTTCGAGCCGCCGCCGCCCACACCAACTACCTTGATTTGCGCGAAATTCTCAAGGTCAGATGCCTGTCCCATCTCGCCTTTCGGTGGATTGAAACTATTTCCGCCGCTAAACGATGGATTTTCTCTTTTTCCAGAAGTTGCCATGACCGTAACTCTCCTTTAGTAAACGCTTTACCAATTTTTTGCCAACAGAAGTTCCGATTCCGTTGACTCCCCTTACCGTCAGGTTTTCTACCTTAAAAAATAAAGCGTGCTTTATTTTTTAAGGTAGAAAATTCCTGAACCACCCTCCAACCTTACGGCCCAAGGCTAACCCGCCGTTGCCACCGCCGCGCCGCGACTCTTGCAATAATTCGTCGCCAGTGGACTTTTTGAGTCCCCATAATACAAGGCCCACACTAGACGCATACATGGGTGCGCCCAATGTGTCCGATAGACCACTCAGGCCACGCGGTACGCCCACCCGCACTGGCATCCTTAGGACATGGGCCGCCGCGTCGGAAATACCGCTCAGGCCCGCTGTACCGCCGGTAATCACCAGTCCAGCCGGAATCATACCATCGTAACCGCTCTTTTTAATCTCGCCCTGCACCATCTCAAAGAGTTGCCGGGCGCGGGAATAAATTATTTCATTCAGCATGTTTTTTGAAACTTGCTGGGCCGGGTTGCCCTCGAAACTCTCGACGGCAAGTAGTTCGTCCGGCAATTCGGCCTGCTCTGGCCCTTCGGCTTCGCGGCGGGGGAGCTTTGCCCCATTGCCGCCTGGTCGGTAGTAATCGGCGTACAACCCTTTGTTTGGGCCGACTACACTGGCATCGCCATGTTTTAATTTCAGGCGCTCCGCTATTTCGGGCGGAGTCCGCAACACAATCGCAATATCGTTGGTCAGCTGGTTGCCGCCAATCGGTAACACCGCCGTATGCCAGATTGTGCCATCCATAAAGATTGCGATGTCGGTTGTACCAGCGCCAATATCCACCAGCGCCACGCCCAACCGCCTTTCAGCTTCGCTCAAGACTGCTTCGCTGGCGGCGAGTGGCTCAAGTACCAGTTCATCTACTTCGATGCCAACCCGTTGCACCGCCTTAAACAAATTGTTGAGCGAACTGACCCCGCCCGTCACGATATGGGTCTCGACTTCGAGGCGGTAGCCGCTCATCCCCACCGGGTCGCGCACGCCGTCTTGTCCATCAATTACGAAAGTACGCGGAATAACGTGTAACACTTCGCGCTGGGAGGGGATTGCCACGCTCCGAGCCGACTCAATTGCTCGGCTTACATCATCGTGCGAAATATCGCGGTCAGCCCGCGCCACCGCCACGATGCCCCGGCTGTTAATCGAACTGATATGCGCTCCAGCCACGCCGACAAAGGCCGAGCCAATTTTCAAATTGGCCTGGCGTTCGGCCTGCTCTATCGCTCCGGCAATCGAGGCGGCGGCTTCTTCGATATTAACCACGACACCTTTGCTCAATCCGGCACTGGGACTCTGGCCCACCCCGATAATATTGATATGGTTATCGCGGCTCACCTCACCAATAATAACACATGCCTTCGCTGTGCCAACATCCAGTCCTACAATCAGTTTTTCGTTCTTAACAGCCATTGCTAGTCCTCGAATTTTGAATTCTTAATTTTGAATTTTGAATTGGAAAACTTTAACTCAAAATTCAAAATTCAAAACTCAAAATTTATTGAATTGCCGGTTTCGCCGTGAACCGCAAGTCGGCGAAAGTCCATTTCAGGTTCGGGTCGGCCATGAGCGATTTCAGGATGCTCAGTTTTTTGTCCAGTTCGGCATCGGTGCCGAGCAGAACTTTGCGGCTGCCCTGCTCTTTGATACCCATTGCAATAATGCCACTGGTCGGCGAGTAATCCAGCGAAGTTGTGCCAAAGCCGATTGCTTCCAGCTTCGTCAGAATACGCGGCGCACTTCGCACCGCCACCGGGTCTACTTTGTCACCAATCTTGAGCGGCTTATCGTCCAGGCTCTTAATCATGGTAAAATTTGCGGCGGTGGCGGGTAGTTGAATCACGCTTTCCAACACCACGCCGTCCGCATCCACCAGATAGTTAACACTGCCAACTCGCCAGTTCAACATACTGTTGCGCTCGGTCACTTCAACCAGCACCGAGTTCGGCAAGGATTTGGTGACATGAACATCCAGCACGTAAGAGAGTTTCTTGACCCGGTTGGCAACATCGTCTTCGTTTACCAAAAAGACGTTTTGCTGGTCGAGCGTCGTTGCCGCCACTACATCGCGTATCGTCAGGAAGCGTCCGCCTTTGATTTCGATATTTTCTATTTTAAAGTCCGGCGCGGTCAGTAGCCAATAGCCCACTATCAGCATTGCCACCAGTCCCAAAAAGCTGGGTATTCGTCCGTTCAGAATGTCGGTCAGAAAGCCGTGTCCGAAGCCCCGCGAAACCCGCGACCCTACCCCAACCGAAGCCGTACTCATCATGCGTATTTTACGGCGCGGCGCAGCCTTGCGGCGTTTGCGCTCTTCTCCCTCATCGCTCCCGACGTTTATCTTCGGGTAAGTCGGATGTGGACGAAAATTACTTTCTTCCCCTTCGCGGCTTTTGCGCCGTACCGCGCTGGCCCGCGCTGCCCGCTTTATTCGGTTTTCGTAATCCGGCTTCTCATCCATAAATTCAAGTTTCAAGTTCCAGGTTTCAAGTTTCAGGTTATTTATTTCGGACTTAGGTTCACGTTTCTAGTCAGGTAGGCTAAAAGAGTCCCAACTTGAAACTTGAAACCTGGAACTTGAAACCTCCTTCCTACATCGGGTAGAGTTCGTTTCGGTTTTTGTCGGCGTGGCGTTCCAGCGCCAGATTTATCAGGCGGTCTACCAGAGCCGGATAAGACAGGCCACTGGCTTCCCACAGCATCGGGTACATACTGACCGAAGTAAAGCCGGGTATGGTGTTTACTTCGTTCAGGTAAAGCTGGTTGGTATCGCGGTCAAGGAAGAAATCCACCCGCGTCATGCCAGCACAATCCATTGCTAAATAAGCTTTAATTGCTAGTTCGCGGATACGGTCACTCAATTCTGGCGAAATATTAGCCGGAATGTGATACTCGTTATCCGGGGTCATGTATTTAGTTTTGTAATCGTAAAACTCGGCGGCGTGACCAATTTCGCCGACTACCGAGGCGATTGGCTCATCGTTGCCCAGTACCGCTACCTCAAGTTCACGCGGGCTGACCGCTTTTTCGACCATCAGTTTGCGGTCATAACGGCTGGCTTCATTCAGGGCTTTGTCCAGTTCATCGGCGTTGCGGGCCTTGCTTACGCCAACGGCGCTGCCCATATTGACTGGCTTGACGAAACAGGGATAGCCAATCTTTTCTTCGATATAGGTACGAAGCTTGGCGCGGGCGGCTTCGTCGTTGTTCTGCCAATCGCGGCGCTTGAAGGTCACGTAATCTATTACGGGCAAACCGTGAACCCGGAAAAGCTCTCGCGCCGTCACTTTGTCCATTCCAACCGCACTCGCCAGCACGCCCGGCCCAACATAGGGAATATTCGCCAGTTCCATTAGTCCCTGCATCGTGCCATCTTCGCCGTAAGGCCCGTGCAGCACCGGGAAAACTACGTCAAGCGGCTGAGAAAATTCTATTCCTGGCCCTGGATTCGCTTCGATTATTTCCGCCAATCCTCGTAGAGATGGGTCGGGCAAAAGTGCCGCGTGGGTGGTGTTATCGGTTGCGTCCGGGTTGGCAAATGGAGCCATCAACCGGATCGGGTCAATCTCGCTGTCCGGCGCTTCCAAAGGCAACCAGCGTCCCGCCCGCGTTATCCCAATCAGGGTCACGTCGTACTTCTCGCGGTCAAGTGCCGCCAATACCGCCTGAGCCGAGCGCAACGAAACCTCATGCTCCGCGCTCCGTCCCCCAAACAGCACGCCCACTCTTAATTTTTTCGGCTTTTCTTCCATCATTTCAGTTTCAAGTTTCAAGTTCCAGGTTCAAAGTTGAGACATATTCAGGTTTACATGTCTGTGCAATCCGCGTTCATCTGTGTTACGTCTTTAACTCAAAATTCAAAATTCTCCTAAAATTTCGATTTCTGGCTCTAGCGCAATACCGAATTTTTCCTGGACGGTTTGCTGGGCCAGTTTTATCAGGGCCATTACGTCGGCGGCGGTTGCGTCGCCCAGGTTGACCACGAAATTTGCGTGGCGCGGCGAGAATTGGGCGTTGCCGATGCGATGGCCTTTTAGTCCGGCTTCTTCAATCAGCTTGCCCGCCGATGTGCCGGGCGGATTTTTGAAAGTTGAGCCGCCGCTTGGCTCTTGCGGCTGTTTCTCGCGCCGCCAATCGGTTTGCTCGGCAATTTCTTTCTTGATTTCGGTTGGTTCGCCCCGATGCAAACGGAACTCGGCCCATAGAATTAGCTCGTTTCCTTCGCTGCCGCTTGGCGCTTTGTCCATCCCGACCCGACTACGCCAACGACTGTGGCGATAAGTCAGGTGCATCTCTTCGGGAGTCATTACTAGCAATTCGCCCGCCGAAGTTGCTACGCCGACACAGGTCATTACTTTGGCAAAATCGCCGCCGTGCGCCCCGGCGTTGCTGACTACCCCGCCGCCAACGCTGCCCGGTATGGTGGCGGCAAACTCGAATCCAGCCCAGCCCTCTTTTGCCAACCGCCGTGCCACGTTGCCTAACAGCGCTCCGCTCCCGATTTTCACCAGCGCCTCGCCGTTGCCAGCTTCGGTCACGGTCAGTTCCGCCATACGGTTCAGCACGACCAGCCCGCGCCAGCCTCGGTCGCTCATCAGCATATTCGAGCCGTTGCCGATAATCAGGAGCGGAATGTTGCGAGTGTGGCAACACTTGAGCGCTTTTAGCATATCGTCTTCGCGCGTGATACGGGCAAACAAATCCGCCGGGCCACCGATGCGAAACGAAGTATGCTTCGCCAGCACAATATTTTCTTGTAAAAGTTCGCCCAGCGCTTCCTGCAAGGCCGTTTTATCTTCGGCGCTTACAGCCCTTTGCATAAACACCAAACCGGGGTTTGACGTAGGGGCGAATCGCATACGCCCTTCTTGATTAAGCACAATTTCAAAGGGCGTATGCGATTCGCTCCTACAATTGGAAGATTACTGTGCAACTTCTTGTAGTTATATTTCATTTGTTAAACTTTTCCTGCTTGAGCCAGCACCGCTTCGCCGACTTTCCAGACATCGCCCGCACCCAGCGTCAGCAACACATCGCCAGATTTTAGCACTTCGACTAACGCTTGCGCCGCATTTTCATGAGTTAGCGGTTGCGAAAGCTTTTCGGGATATATCACCTTATTGAGCAAATCGCTGCTGCTGATGCCCAACGTATCGCTTTCCCGCGCCGCGAAAATTTCCATTAAGGCCAGCAAATCGGCATCGCCAAAACTTTGGGCGAAATCAGCCAGATGCGCTTTGGTGCGGCTGTAGGTATGCGGCTGAAACAGCACGACTAAACGCCGATTGGGAAAGCGCGAACGGGCCGCCGCCAGGGTTGCCTTTATCTCGGTTGGGTGATGAGCGTAATCATCCACAATCGTTACACCGTTCGCGTCACCCTTGATTTCAAAGCGGCGTTGCGCTCCCTTAAATTCGCTTGCCACACTTGCGAATCGGGCCATCTCTACTTCCGGCGCAACCAGACGGCACATCGCCAGCGCCGCCAGCGCATTTTTCACATTATGCAATCCAGGCAAGCACAGGCTGACCGAAGTTAATAACTCGCCGTCCTGATACAAATCGAAATCGTGACCACCCGCCGAATTTACGCCCTTCAGCACCGCCTCAAAGGTCGCCATGCCTTTTGGCTCATCAGCAATGGCGAAGGTTTCGTAATTGCGTTCTTCGAGATAACCCGCTTCCAGCAAATCCGCCCCCAGCTTGTTTAGCCCTTCGTCAGCTTCATCGGGCAAGGACACTAACAGCGTGCCGCCGGGCTGAACATTTAAAGCGTACTGCTTGAACGCTTCGATAATCGCTTCAAACGAGCCATAATAATCCAGGTGGTCAGGCTCAATATTGGTGATTACCGCCACTTCCGGCCTTAGTTCCAGAAAGCGGCGGGCGTATTCGTCCGCCTCGACTACCGCAAACTCGCCTTTTCCAGCCCGACCTGCTACGCCCAAATCCCGCGAGACCCCGCCAATAAAGAAAGTTGGGTCTAGTTGCGCGCCTACTAACAGCCAGCTAACAAGCGAAGTAGTGGTGGTTTTGCCGTGCGTTCCGGCAATTGCCAGACAGCGCCGCGCATTTACCAACAACCCAACCATTTGTGCCGCCGTCAAGACCGGGACGTTTTGCCGCCGGGCTTCGACCAGTTCCGGGTTATCGTCGGGGGCGGCGGCGGTTTTAACTACCAGCGTGGCCTTATCCAGGTTAGCGGCCTGATGCCCCTCAAAAATAGTTACCCCTCTGGCCTGTAGTGCTTCGGTAGTGGCCGAAAGCTTTAAATCTGAGCCGCTAACGGTGTAGCCCAAATCCAGCAGTACATCCGCCAGCGCATTCATAGCCGCGCCAGCCACGCCTACCAGATGAACCCGGCTCAAATCTAATTCTTCCAGTTTCACAGTCTTAAGCCTTTCGGTTAATCGTGGCGAAAGTAATTACCAGCGCCACCAGTACCGCAATGCCGACCACGTACAAAAGCCGGGTGCGTGTCACGGTCTTGGTCGGAAAGCCCTTCGACAGGGTGTTGAGCAACAAGAGAAAGACCACCCCAACCAGGATATAAGGAGCCCAGATTGTCCAGTTTTGTAGCGGGTTCTGGTTCGTACCAAAAACCTGAATATCAATAGATGGAATAGTAAAGCGCCAGTTTATAGCGGTGAAATCGGGCGCTCCGGCTATCGAGAAAAGAGCCGCCACTCCTATAAGTCCGTTCAACGCTCCTAAAACCGCTCCCAACCAACTTTTGGCAGGTTTAGCGGGCGACCCAGCCGTCTTTACCAACCGACTCCCAGCAATATAAGCAATAATCGCCAGGAAGATAAACGAAAAGATGTTTAGTCCTCGTTGCCATTCCTTAGTCAGCTTATCATAATCAACCGCATAATTGATTGCACCGGGCGCTGCTCCCTGTACCCGACCGACTACCGCACTGGCTACGGTCAGCAGCAAATTTAAGCCGCCAATAATGATAATTCGGGCAAACAGGTCAAAGATAAAATAAGCAATCAAGATACCACAAGCCGTTACCAGCTCCGGCACAAGACCGCGTCGCCATCCGAAACGGCCCAGATAATAAGCCAGAACGACGATAAGAATTATGTTTAAGGTCAATAAAAATTGCATAGCCAATGCCTCTTAATCATCGGGTCGGCCCTCGCGTTTGCGCTGGGCAGCGTTGTGATAAACCTTAGCCCAGTCGCGCCGAGGGCGACGCAATTTAGGACGCAGATGTTCTTCGTCCTGATTGCCAGTTTTAGAGTCCCGGCCCGATTGAGAACGGAAATCCAGATAAGACCGCGCTGCCACATCGGGTACATCATTGTTCATAGTATTGCGGGTGGCGGCTTCGGCCCTGGCGGTTTCGCGCTGGCGGGCCTGTTTGCGGCGGGCCGCTTCCGCCCCGCGTTCTATTTCCAGGCGCATCCGCTCCTGTTCCTGGCGCTGACGCTCGGCCTCCCGTTCGGTTTCGCGCTCGGTGCGGGTCCGTTCGTACCAGCGCTTTTGGGCCTGAGCCAGTTCCGCCGCCTGCTTTTCGGCCTGTTCCGCCGCGTGCATTTGCTGGGCCGAAGTGCGTTGCTCTCGCAGAGCCTGACGCTGTTCACGGACTAAATCGCGCTGACGGCGTTCGGCTTGCCGCCTTTCTTCTAGCTCTACCTGACGCGGGTCGGCAACTTGCTGGCGCGATACATTGAGTAAAAGGCCCAATCCAATCAGCGTTACCGATAGCGACGAGCCACCGTAGCTGATGAGCGGCAACGGAATACCCGTGAACGGTACTAAATTAGTCACCACCGCCATATTCAGGAAAGCCTGCGCCACCACATAAATTGTAAAGCCACTGGCAATCAGCCGACCAAAACCGTCCGGCGCATGCAGGGCAATCCGAAAGCCCCGCCATGCAAAACCGACAAACAGTAGCACCAGCAGACCCGTCCCGACCATACCCAGTTCTTCGCCGATTACCGCGAAAATACTATCGGTGAAAACGGTGGGTAGCCACATGAATTTCTGGCGACTAACCCCTAGCCCGACCCCGAAAATACCGCCCGACCCCAATCCGAACAGCGCTTGCACGGTGTGGTAGCCCAGCCCGGTTGGGTCGCTGAAAGGGTCTTGATAGGCCGACAAGCGGTTGAGGCGGTAAGCCGCCGCGTTTGCCAGGACAAAAAACGCCCCGCCCGCCGCCAGTAGCCCGACCAAAATATGTAGTACGTTCGCCCCGGCAATAAAGAACAGCCCCATGCCAATCGTTCCAATTACCAGTGATGTCCCCAAATCGGGTTCGCCCATAATCAAGGCGATTAAAACACCAACCGTAAGCGCAAACGGCACCAGACCGTAATACAAATTGCGGATTTTATCGCCTTTGCTACTGAGCCAGTGCGCGCCGTACATAATCAAGACCAGCTTCGCCAGTTCGCTCGGCTGAAGCATCCAGCTGGCATCGGGACTCAGGGCAATCCAGCGCTTCGCTCCGTCAATCGAAGGTGCTATTGGGCTGGGCAAAATTAGCACGGCCAGCAGCAGCACCAGCACCCCAATCATTGCCGCAATACTAAAGCGCCGCCAACGATGATAATCTACCACCGACATTACAAAGCAACCGACCAGTCCCAGCCCCAACCACAGCAAATGCCGCCACAAGAAATAAGCCGGGTTGCCATTTACCCGCGCCGCCGTCACAAAGCTGGCGCTGTAAACCATAATCGTACCCAAAATCAGCAGTATCGCCACGACCGCCATCAGCCAGTAATCCGGCTTGCCGACCTCGTTCTGCTTGATACGAATATTTGGTTTTGGCAACGCTCCAAGCTTTTGCATAGTTTTGAGTTCTGAGTTTTGAGTTTTGAGTTGAAATCAGCCTGTTGAGGCAATTTATAGGTTTTGAGTTGATTGTTTTTAACTCAAAACTCAAAACTCAAAACTCATAATTTATTAACGGTTTCGCGGAATTGTTGACCCCGGTCAAATTCGTGGGTGAACATTCCGAAGCTGGCACAACCGGGCGAGAGTAAAACTAAGTCGCCTTTTTTAGCCAGCGCTTGCGCTGTTACGATGGCCTCGCTAAAGTCGTCGAAGGGCCAGGCCAGTTTCGAGCGCGGCACTCCGGCGGCTGCCAGTGCCGCCACCAGACGGGGCGTTGCCGTCCCGTCCAGCAATACTACATGGGCCACTTTGTTAAGCGGGTCGGCGATAGCCTGAGCCATACCGTCAAATTCCAGTTGCTTGTCCGCCCCGCCCGCAATCAGGATAATTTCGTTTCCTTCATGGCGGAGCGCTTCCAGGGCCGCAATTACTCCGGCGGGCGAAGTAGCGGTTGTATCATTGTAAAAGCTAATACCGTCTACTTCCCGTACCAGTTCCAGGCGGTCAGGTACGCCCTTGAAATTCTCCAGCCCGGCCCGAATTGCCTCAAGTGGGCAACCCACCACTTCTGCTAATGCTATCGCCGCCAGCGCATTTTGTAAATTGTGCTGGCCCGGTATTTTTAGGTCGGACGTTAACGCCACAACTTCCTCGGCTTCGGCACTTTCCGGCCCACGCCAGATGAATTTGCCAGCTTGCAAATATGCGCCGCTTTCCCCGGCGGCTAAAGGCTCTGACGAGAACCAGAGTACCCGACCCGGCGCATCTTCGGCAAACTGGTTGACTATGGGATCGTCCGCGTTCAGCACCACCACGCCGTCTTTATCTTGCCAGCGATAGATATTGCGCTTGGCGTTGGCGTAATCTTCCATATCGCGGTAGCGGTTCAGGTGGTCGGGCGACATATTGGTAACGGCGGCGAAGGGCGGGCTGAGTTTTTGTTCGCCCAATCCTTCCAGTTGCCAGCTACTCAGTTCCAGCACTACCAACGTATGCGGCCTGATTTCCGCCAATTTCGCCAACGCAGACACCCGCAAATTTCCGGCAATCACCGTGTCGGGCTGCCATTCTTTCAGCATCGCGCCCAGCAGCAGCGTCGTAGTGGTCTTGCCGCGTGTCCCGGTAATTCCCAGAATGTGCAACGACGGGCAAAGCTTGAAAAAAAGCGTCAACTCCATTTCGATAGAAGCGCCAGCCTCCCGCGCTATTTCCAGATAGCGCGACCCACGCGGCACTGCCGGATTTTTCACCACCAATTCGGCCTGCCGAAAATCTTCCTCGCGATGTTCGCCCAACACATATTTAACGGGCAAATCAGCCAGCTTTTCTAGCGTCGGGCGCAGCACTTCTTCGGTTCGCAAATCGGTCACGGTGACATCAGCGCCCTGCTCCACCAAAAAGCGCGTCACGCCCTGCCCGCCATCGTGCAAGCCCAATCCCATCACCAGCGCCCGTTTGCCGTTTAGCTCCAAGATAGTCTCCACAAGTTGTTAGTGATGAGTAATGAGTGATGAGTGATGAGTGGAAATCCATTGGCGGAGCAATGTCCTACAAGGTCAAGACAATTTGTAGGATGCTGCTCTGTCACCTGATTGTTATTTAACTCATCACTCATCACTCATCACTCATCACTCCTACACCAACGCCAAAGCAACACCAATCATCGCAAAGACCATGCCGAGCAGGGTGAAGCGCATTGTCACCTGATTTTCGCTCCAGCCACTTTTCTCGAAGTGGTGGTGCAAGGGACTCATTTTAAAGAGCCGTTTGCCCTGCCCGGTGCGCCAGGCTGTCCACTTGAAATAGCCGACCTGCAAAATTACTGAAAGTGCTTCGACCACGAACACCCCACCAATAAGCGGTAGCAATAGCCACTGGTTCGTCTGGAAAGCCAGCACTGCCAGCAGCGCCCCTAGCGTCAGCGCCCCGGTATCGCCCATAAAGACCTGGGCCGGATAAGCGTTGTACCAGAGAAAGCCCAGGCACGCCCCCGCCGCCGTAAAACCCATCAGCACCACGTATTGCTGGCCTTGCAAAAAGCCGATAATGGCGTAAGCGACAAAAGCAATCGCGCAGGTCAGGCCCGCTAAAGTATCCAGGCCATCGGTCAGGTTTACCGCGTTAGAGAAGCCCGCAATCACTATTACCGCAATCGGGATGTAAATCCAGCCCAGCACAATCGGCTGTGTAATGAACGGCACGTAAACTTTTTGCAAATCGAGCGGCACGTGCAGTATATAAGCTACTACCAGCGAAATTGCGATTAGCCAGGCCATCTTGAAACGAGCGGTTAATCCCCGGCGCAACATTCGTTCGCGGCGGCGGCGCTGGCGGGGCGTTTCGTCTTCGGTCTGGGTCGGTATCTGGTCGCGCCCGACCAGACTCAGCATATCGTCAATCGCACCCAGGATACCGCATGAAATCAGCACCCCAATCGGTAAAAGCATCGCCCGACTACCTGTGATATACATAATCAGGAAGGCCACCAACAAAATCGCCATAATTATCATCAGGCCGCCCATAGTCGGCGTGCCGCTCTTGACCATATGGCTTTCCGGCCCTTCGGCTCGGATGCGCTTGCCAATCTTTTTGGCTTTTAACCAGGCCAGCAAGGGCTTGCCGATGAGCCACGAAAGGAAGAAACCTACCGCCCCTAGAACCAGCGCATAAACAATCCATTTGGCTTCCAGCGCCGCTTTAGGATTCGGCACAATTTCGTTTGCCGTCTCAAAGAATATGTAGTAGAGCGTTTGTGTCATACTTGCCCGGCCCTCACCTTCTCCACTATTTCTTCTAATTGCGCCCCTCGCGAAGCTTTAATCAGAAGGTGGTCGCCCGGTTTCAACTCGCTTTCCAGCCATTGCACCACTTCGTCTTTGCTATTGGCAAACAGAATTTGCGAAGCGGACAGGCCGTGTTTCAGTGCTTCTTGTCCAATCATCTGCGCCAGTGGCCCGACCACTGCCAGTTTATCTACCACTGTTGCCGCCCGTCGGCCCACGATAAAATGGGCTTCCTGCTCAAACGTTCCCAGTTCCAGCATATCGCCCAGCACCGCCAGCTTGCGGCCCGCTTTTGTATCCTGCAACAAATCGAGTGCCGCGACGGTTGAAACTGCGCTGGCGTTGTAGCTATCGTCAATTACGGTTGAACCGTTCAGGCCCGGCAGCACGATTAGCCTGACCTGTGCGCCCGGTGTCATCAGGCCCGCTTCGATTTCGTCCCAGCTTAGTTCAGCCAGCAGACCAATCGCAATTGCCGCCAGCGCCGTATGGACGCTGTGCCGCCCCAGCAAAGGTAAACGCAACCGCCGTTTTTGGCCCTGGTAATTCGCGGTAAAAGCAATCCCGTCCAGGCCAAAACTTTCAATTTCGCTGGCCCATAAATCGTAGCTGTGGCGCAGACCGTAGTAGAAAGGCCGCGCTGGAGTCAGGACTGACATAGCTTTCACCCGCGCATCGTCGCCGTTTAGAACGGCAATGCCGCCTTCCGCCGCCGAGGGCAGCGAACGCACCAATTCGGATTTGTTGCGGGCAATATTTTCAAGCGTCCCCATCCGCCCCAGATGGCTCTGGCTCACGTTTAACACCAGTCCGATACGCGGTTTGGCTACCCCGCATAGTCGCTCTAATTCGCCAAAGACGTAACCCGCGCCCATTTCCAGCACGGCGTATTCGTCGCTCGATTGTAACTTTAGCAAGACGGGGAGAAGACTTTGTTCGGTGTTGACGCTTTTGGGTGATTTGAAAACATGATAACGCTGTCCCAGCACGGCGGCTACCAGTTCTTTAGTACTGGTTTTTCCGACGCTGCCAGTTATGCCTATCACGTTCAAAGCTGGAAAGTGATTGCGCCAGTAAGCCGCCAGCTTTTGAAAAGCCGCCAGCGTATCTTCGACGGCAATCCAGGCAACATTAGCGGCCAGTTCGCTTTGCTCGGCTACCCAGCTTTCCCGCACCAGGAAGGCACTTGCCCCTCGCGCCAGCGCTTCGTTGATATAGCGATGTCCGTCGCTGACCTCGCCCGGCAGCGCCACGAACAGCGTGCCAGGCGATACTTCGCGACTATCGTAAACTACTTTTTCAAATTTTAAGGTGCTTTGTGTTACTTTTGCCGGGTGTAGCGCCACCGCGCCGGATGAGCCACCCGGAGAATTGTTACTTTCAGAAGAGATTGTGGCCCGTTTAGTATCCACCAGCTTGCCGCCAGTGGCACTTACTACTTCGGGCAGGGTTAACTTCTTATCCAATCAAAACCCCTTTTAACGCTTGGGCTAATTTGCATTAGCTGTACTTTTCAGGTCTTTTGAATTAAGCGGCCTTACTAAAGCAGAAAAATCATTGAGCAGAACAAACTTTAGCAACCTGCGAGAACTCCTACGAGTAGGCCGATTTTAGCAGATAAGAAGCTATGACGCAATGCTGGGATAAATCGCCACGTGTGGGATTTATCGCCTACAACTATTATAAACCCTTTTTCGCTCCCGTCAATAACTTTTCCCTGTAATTTATGTCAATCTCTAAAGAAGTTTCTAGTTTCTGGTTTCTAGTTTTGGATTAAGAACTAGAAACTAGAAACTATTTCTTCGTATCCACCGCCTCAGTTGGCGGAATATGGTAGTAGTCAAACAGGTTTTCGGTAATGGATTTGACTACTGGGGCGGCAGTGTTGCTGCCCCACTGAATATCTTTGGTCTTGTCGTAGCGCACATAGACGATAAAGCGCGGATTATCGGCGGGTGCATAAGCCAGGGTCGAGCCAATCGTGTAATTCGAGTCGTAAAGCGTAGTCGTGCCAGTTTTACCCGCGATACGGTAGCCTTTGACATCGGCCAACCGGGTTTCGCCTTTGCGTACTGCTTCGACCAACATATCGGTGGTAGTTTTGGCGCTTTCTGGCTTGATTACCTGACGCACTACCTGTGGTTGGGTTTCGCTGATAACCTTGCCTTCGCGAGTTACTTTCGAGACTACATAAGGCTTCATCAGCTTGCCGCCGTTTGCCACCGCCGAAATTGCCGTCACCAGTTGCAAAGGCGTAACCGCTACCGATTGTCCAAAAGAATTGGTCATCATATCGAGCGGTATCCAGTCTTTGTTATCGGGCCAGCGAATAATACTGTTCGTTTCGCCCTGCACTTCGATGTTGGTCAGCGAACCAATACCGAAACGCTTCAGGTAATCATAATATTTTTGCGGCCCAAACTTTTCGGCAATCCACATCGCGCCAACGTTGCTGGAAAAGCGTAGCGTATCCGCCACCGTCTGCTTCTGGTGGCCCACGCTATCGTGGTTGCAGATGCGGGCGGTATATTTAATGATGCAGCCCGGTAAATCCGCCGCGCTATCCGGCTTCACCGCCCCAGTATCAATCCCAATTGCTGCCGTCAAAATTTTGAAGGTGCTACCTGGTTCGTAAGTGCCACTTAGCATCGGGTCTTTGAGCAAAGTCGGGCTGGTTTTGTAAAAATCATTCGGGTCATAGTTCGGGAAGGAAGCCCAGGCCAGAATTGCCCCGGTTTGCGGATCCATCACCATTGCCACCGCGCCCTCAGCGCTGTGGCCTTCCATGCCCTTCTTCAGTTCACGCTCGACCATCACCTGAATGGCGCTATCAATCGTCAGGGTTAAATCGCCGCCGTCTTCCGGGTCGCTAATCTGGCGCTGCCCGATAATAATCGGGTTGCCGCTCGCATCGGTTTCAGCCACAATCACGCCCGGCTTGCCCTTTAGCGTAGTTTCGTAACCACCTTCGATGCCATAAGCCCCCACGTTTTCATAATTGGCAAAACCCAACAATTGCCCCAGCATCGTGCCGTTAGGATAAACCCGCCGCATCTGTGGCTCTAAATCAATGCCAGCCAGGTTTGCGTCTTTAAGTTTATCGGCGATGGCGCTATCTACGCCGTTCGCAATCAAGTTGTAATTAACTGCGTCTTTTTCTTTCTTGTAAGTCAGCGCATCTTTGATTTTAGCTTCCGGCACATTTGGCAACAGCTTCGCAATAGTACCGACCGAACGCTCGATTTGCTTCTGGCTCAAACCGTGTGGCGCGCCCCAAACCCGGTAAACCGAGATATTCGAGGCCAACACCAACCCGTTTGCATCCCGAATAAGCCCGCGCCGGGCCGGAATAGTCGTTTCCTTCATGTGCATATCGGCGGCCCGTTGCTTCAAGTCGCCGTAAACGCTTTGCTGCACCTGCAAACTGAACAGCCGCACCAGCAAGGTCGCCCCAATAAGCGCCACCACCACCAGCGAGATTCGTACCCGCACCGCCGACGAAAGCCGCCAGACCCGCTTTGTCCCCGGCTCTTTTAAAGCTTTAGAATTAGAATCAGAAGCAGCCGAGGTCGTCGGCTGGTTAGAAAAGCGAATTTTAGGCTCAGGTCGGCTCGGACGCGGCGGCAGCTTTTCGAGTAGTTCCGGCGTTTCGGTTGCCTGGAACTGGTAACGCTGCGGCGCGGGTCGCCGGGTAGTGCTGCGTGTTCGGGTGCGGTTTTCAGTTTCGTTCACGCCAGTTGTCCCTTCTTACTTATTCGTTGGCACCGAGTTTTGCCAGGGTCGCGGCAACATCTCGGTCAGGTCGCGCCACCAATCATTCACCGGGTAAAGCTTCGGGTTATCTCGTCCGCGTTCGTTCTGATCGGCTATCACCGGGATTTTCACATAAACGTATTTGTTAGCCGGAATCATGCCAAGCCTGCCTTTGGCTTCGTCCTCAATTCGCTTCAAATTCTCGTAAGTGGCGACCTGGCTCTGCAACAGTTCGGCCTTGCGGTTCAGTTCAACCACTTTCTTGTCAATCGTCTGCATATCGTAGCCCAGCGACACAATCGTACTCATCTGGTTCAGCCACAACAAACCCGCAAAACTCACCAGCAACCCCACCAGAATGACCCTTGAAGCCAGCCGTACCTTTTGCACTCGCCCCATCAATTTCTCGCGCAGCCGCGTCCCCGCCATACTGCTGGCCCGGCCTATCCGCCCTGCTCGTATTCCCCTCGGCTCCTGCATCGGTACATCCATAGTCCGGCTTCTCCTTTAAGAAGTTCCAAGTTTCAAGTTTCTGGTTTCTAGTTATCAATGTAACAACTCACCCCGTCATGCTGAGGGACGAAGCATCTCTGGTTGCCGAGGTAAGGAGCTTCGAGTAGAGCCGAGATCCTTCCTTCGTCAGGGTGACAGTCGCACTAGGCTGAGTAACTACAATCCAAAATCATCTGCATTCATCTGTGCTAATCCGTGTTCATCTGTGTTACTTAACTCAAAATTCAAAACTCATAATTTTTCGGCAATTCTGAGTTTAGCGCTACGGCTGCGGCGGTTTTCGGCTTGCTCCGGGGCGCTGGCTTCGAGCGGCTTTTTGGTGATGGGGCGCAGCCGGGGCGTTTTCGGGAAGGAGAGCGAAGCGGGTGCGCCTTCCGGGATAATTTTGTCGCTGACCTCGAACTGGATAAAGTGCTTTACGATGCGGTCTTCCAGCGAATGAAACGAAATTACCGCCAATCT
>JBBQXW010000052.1:0-29180 GCA_038209275.1 Chloroflexia bacterium
AGCGCTGCCGTCGGCCTTCCTGAAGCGTCCGCTATCGGTCAAAATAAGGGTCTTGTATGGCCCGCCCGCCGTAAAGCTGTTCTGTATGGCTGGGTCTACCGGGCTGACTGCCGCACAATCGCCGCCGATAACTTTAACGTCCAGGTGGAACTTGCTGGCCGCATTAACTTCACCATCCTCGCTCGATACCCGCACGTAAAACTGACCACTCTCGCCCCAGGTATTGCGAACGATTTGCTCCGGCGTTGTTCCGGGTCGGCTCGAAAGCCCGATTATAGCGCTCTTGAGTGTCGCCGAATACGCTTGCGGATTGCTAAAGGCAGGTGGCGGCGCAGGTGTTACGGGCTGTAGCAATTGAGTTAAATAATTGGTCGGAAGCTGCCGCACCGCTTGCGCTTGTAGCGTAGTAGAAAACTGGTTTGGCGCAGTTCCCTGATAAGAAAAGCTTTCGCCGTAGGAGAAGCTCTCACCGTAGGAGAAACTCTCACCGTAGGAGAAACTCTCGCCATACGAAAAGCTCTCACCATACGAGAAACTTTCGCCCGCGCTTCTGGTCGTTTCCTGGGCCAGATTTGCGGTAGTTTGAACGGTTTGCGAAGCCGCAAGGCGGCTGTAAACCTGGTTTAAATCTTTGTACAAACTCAGGTCGTAATTCGCTGGCAGCGCCCCGCCCGACCCCGGCCCGGTCAATGTCACTACAATCGTGCTATTCAAGCCCGGCGTAAATTTGTACCACTTCGAGCCGTTCGGCTCGGTTAGAAATTCATCTACCTGGGCGTACCGACCAGTTTCATCCACATTGAACGGGTCGAGCGAAGTTGCCAAAGGCCACAAATTATTGGTTGGTGCAGGGGGTGCGCCCACAAACTCATAAGCCCCAATATCGCAGATAACACTGCCGTTATTATCGCCGTCGCTGCGGGCAATGCTGCGCTGGTCAGTGGCAGGACAATTCGCCGGGTTCGCCGCGTCAACCGCCGGACTAGTCCCCGCTATAGCGATAGTCTCGGTTACGCCGCCGTTATTCACCAGTCCGCCCAGCGAACCAGGGCTGACATTAGTTTTATCCGTCGCTAGAAAGCCGCTTGCGCCGGAGGTGTTGGAGATTAAATTGTAACCCAGGCTGCTGAAAGTGCCAACCACTTCAGGGCTGAAATAAACCCCAGTATTATTGGCAATCAGGTTATTGCCAAACTTTAACGGGCTACCAGTCAGCACTTCTACCCCGCCCGCGCCACTGGTAGCGTTGTTTCCTATAATGGTCGTATTAAGGACGTTGCCAGAGGCGTTGGTGTTGGCGAAAATCGCCCCGCCACTATTTCCGGCCTGGTTATTATAAAAGGTGTTATTGGTTAAATTGAGCGTACCGCCAGCGATGATAGCCCCACCGTTGATGCTGGTACTATTTCTTTTAAAAGTGGAATTGGTAATAGTAGTAGTTGAACCATTACTACTTTGGATACAGCCACCTACATAGTTAGTGCTATTATCCGAAAAGGTGGTCTGGTCAATCGTAATGCTGCCATCATTGGCAAAACAGCCTCCCAGACTTTGGGTACCAGAGGCAGTATTAAAGGCAAAAATAAGCTGGCTACCAGTAATCGTTCCCTGGTTGTAAATTGCCTGCCCGGAAGATTGACTACCAAAAGGTGTAGTAGCAAAAAAACCGTTAGTGCCAAAAACTGTGCTATTTATCAGGCTGAGGTTAGCGCCGCTAGTGTTATAAACACCTCCACCTTTTTGAATGCTCAGGTTAGTGTTGACATAGGTATTGTCCAGCGTCAACGTACCCTGGTTCAGAACCGCCCCGCCGCCAACAAAACTAAAATCGCTGCCGCCGGTTAAAGTTACGAACTGAAAGTTCGCGGTTGCCCCAGGCAAAACCTGGAACAGCCGGAAATTATTGGGATTGGCGTTATCGCGCCTGATGTTTTCATGATTAGCATTAGTACCCTTAATCGTGATATTGCCTTTGATAGGCGGCAACCCGGTGCCACTCCCGGCCAGATATTCGGAGGCCAGGGTAATGTTGCCCACACCAGCTATATCAATGGTATCGGCCTGATTATGAGCATTCGAGACGTTGATGGCATCAATCAGGAGTTGTGGATTATTAGAACCTAGCGGGAAATAGAACGGCGTTTCGACTACCGCTTCGTAAGCCCCAATATCACAAGCTGTCCCAGCCCAGGTTGTATTAGCGCGTGGCACGTTGCGCTGGTCATAAGGAGTACAGTTTGCAAAATTCGGGATGGCATCCAGGGCTGGACTGCCCGCCGGTAATTTCAGCGTTTTAGTTGGGCCGCCGTTATCACTAGGGGGGAGAACAATCGGGCCTGGGCTAGTATTTGGCTTGTCGGTGCCAATATAGCCGCTTGAGCCACTGGTATTACTAACCAGATTGAAGCCCTGGCTGGTAACTGTACCATATATATTCGGCCCGCCGATAGAGGCGGTGTTATTGGCAATCAAGTTGGCTTTAAGTTCGACCGTAGCGCCGTTAACATTAATAGCGCCGCCGAACGCCGCCGCACTAGGGCCGGTATTATTACCAACAATAGTCGAATTTCTGATGATAAGGAAGCTGCCAGCTTGTGGGCTGGCGTTAATAGCGCCGCCCCCTTTTTGACTACTGTTGTTCCAAAAAGTCGAGACATCAACCACGTTAGTGCCGCCGTTGGCAAAACTTAGCGCCCCGCCGTTCAGCACACTGGCACTATTATTGGTAAAGGTGGATTGGGAGATGTTAGTATTATTAGTAGAATTATAATAAATTGCGCCACCCGCCAGGGCGGTATTAGCATCAAAGGTGGTTTGCTTTATGACCAGTAGGCCGATACCATTATTGCTAATCGCCCCACCCTGTTTATTGCTTTGGTTGGAGGAAAAACTCGAATTGGTAATATTGACCGTGCCAGTGCCAGCATTATAAATTGCGCCGCCGCCACTGGTAACAGGTGAACCTCCTACAATAGAAGAATTACCACTGATAGTAGAGCCATTAATGTTTAGCGTGCCACTACTAAAAATTGCGCCACCGCCTGCCAGCGCATCGCTACCGTTTGAAAGAGTAAGGTTAGAAAGGGTCAGCTTACCCGTCGCCTCAACCGAGAAAAACCGAAAAGTGGGCGCGGCGCCATTCCGCAGGATTTGACTGCTACGATTTATACCCGTGCCGATGATAGTGATGTCGCTAGTAATCTTGGGCAGGGCGTTATCTCCCAGCGTCGCCGAGGTATTATCGGCAACCGTCAGGGTGTAAGTAGAGGGCTGTAAATAAAGGGTATACGGGCCAGCCCCGCTATTGCAACCACCAGTGGCAAGACCTGTATTAGCTGCCGTAATCGCGTTACGTAAACTACACACTGCCCCCGTACTACTGCTAGTATCGGTAACAAATATGGTCGTACCAGCGGCCTTTGCCACCCGAAGCGTCGGTGCTTCAAGCACCCCCATAATGAACCCGGTCATCAAAATTACCAGAATTAACCGTGCCACTTGATTACGCCCGGAGGCCCATGTCAGTTTCATACTGTTTCCCCTTTTATTTGTACCGTTATTCAAAACTCAATTTCAAGGCTAAATCGCGTAATTATCTACTTTAATTGTAATGAAACGGCCCTAAAACCAATGCCATTCAAATAAGGTCAAACTTGCTGTGGGAGCGAGCTTCCGCTCGCGATTTTAAGTGGTAATAAAGGAACAATCGCGAGCAGAAGCTCGCTCCCACAAAGGCTTATTTGAACGGCATTGCCCATAAAACGGCTTCATAGAAAGGTCAAACCACAAATTTGCGAGAGGACATTAACGCCTGAATTAGCTGAACCTTAAACTTTATCTAAAAAATTTTTAATATCTATTATATTTGATTATACGCACGAAAAGTGAGCCTGTCAATAAGTTAACCAGCCCAAAATGGGCCTAATTTGTTGAGATGTCAATTTTTGTCATGATTAGCCCTTCAGGGCAAACGCAATCGCTTCCGCCGCCGCCATAGCCTGTCCTTCGTTCCAGGCGGCTATCTGGGCAATTTCGGGTAAGGTCTGGCGGGCTGGTTTCAAGAGCCGTTCCAGTACCGTTTCTTCATCGGGCGATAGTGGCACGCCAATCAAAGTACGTAGCGCCGCCCCCGCCCCCGCTAGTCGCAGCGCCCGTTCAGATTGTTGTTGAGCGGCAGCCAGCCCGCCAAAATGTTCCAGCAACAACGCGATAGCGGCCTGGTCGCCCAGCTTTTGATAAATCGTCAGGCTCTCGATTAAAAATTTGTGCGATTCGGCCAGACCGCCCTGCGCCAACGCTACTTCACCCAGACTATCAAGGGTATTGGCAACATTCCACTGGTCTTTCAGTCCCCGATAAATTTTGAGGCTTTCCTCTAAATAGCGCCGGGCTTCTTCGTAGCTGCCCTGGTAGTGCATCAGCAGTCCCAAATTATTGAGCAATTGCCCGGTAGCACGTTGGTCGCCCAACTCTCGAAATTGGGCCAAACTTGCTTCATAAAGCGTGCGGGCGGTAGCATAATTTCCCTGTCGGCGGGCCAAAATAGCCAGGTTGTTGCGTACCAGCGCTGCGCCAGCCTTATCCCCGGCCTGTTGCAGAATGGACATGCTCTGTTCCCATAATTCCCGCGCCGCCTCAAACTCGCCCTGCAAAGTCGCAGTTACGCCCGCCACCCGAAGTACTTTAGCCTTGAGTGCGCTTTCGGTTAGCCCGGTTTCGGTGGCTTTTTCCAGCGCCGCATCCAGCCATTTGCGGCCTTCACTCATATAGCCGCGCACATTCCAGAAACGCGCCAGCGAACCACTTAGCTGCAACGCTTTTTCAGCCTGGTTTTCTTCCAGCGCCCAATTTAGTCCGCTCCGCAGATTATCGTGTTCGGTTTCTAGTTGGGTCAGCCATTCGGCTTGTTTTGCCCCGCCTAGTTCCGGCTCGGCTTTTTGGGCCAGTTCCAGATATAATTGGCAGTGTTTAGCCAGATACTGAGCAGCATCGCCGCGTTCGTCCAGCTTCTCGCGTCCGTACTGGCGAATTGTCACCAACAGGCGGTAGCGGGTATCGCCGTCATGTTCATCCGTCACCACTAGCGATTTACTGACCAGTTGGGCCAGCAAATCCAGCACGTCAAAATCTTCCAGTTCGTTACCATCGTATGCTCCGGGACAAATCGCCTCCGCCGCTTCCAATGTCCAGCCGCCCGCAAAAACCGAAAGCCGTTGTAGTAGTACTTGCTCCGCCGCGGTCAGCAACTCGTAGCCCCAATCAATCAAAGCGCGCAAGGTTTGCTGGCGCGGCAGGGCCGTCCGGCTGCCGCCCGTCAGCAAACGGAAACGGTTGTCGAGCCGTGAGGCAATTTGCTCCACCGTCATGGCCTTGACCCGCGCCGCCGCCAGTTCCAGCGCCAACGGAATACCATCTAGCTGATAACAAATCTGGGCTACTGCCGCCGCGTTCTGGTTCGTTACCTTGAAATTGGGTTGCACCGCCAGCGCCCGGTCAATGAACAACTGCACCGCCGCATAGTGGCCCAACTTTGCCGCCAAATCCGCCCCGCCACCCACAAACTGACGCGGGTCAGGCAGCGCCAGCGACGGCACGCGCCAGGTGGTCTCGCCGCCAATAGACATCCCTTCGCGGCTGCTGGCTAAAATCCGTAGTTTCGGGCAAGTCTTAAGCAAAGTTTCCGATAACCTGGCACAAGCTGCAATCAGGTGTTCGCAATTATCCAGTATTACCAACGCCTGTTTATCACGCAAATGATTGGTCAGCGTTGTAAGCAAGGGTCGGCCTGCTTCCTCGCGCAAATCCAGCACCGTTGCCAGTTCTTGAGCAACCAAAGCTGGTTCGGTCAGGGGTGCAAGCTCGACAAACCACGCTCCATCCGGGAATTTATCCAGCAACTCAGCCGCAATTTGCAGCGAAAGGCGGGTCTTGCCCGTGCCGCCCGCCCCGGTCAAAGTCAGCAAGCGGGTGCTTTGCAACAAAAGTTTGGCCTGGGCCAATTCTTCTTCGCGACCAACAAAACTGGTCAATTGTAGTGGCAAATTATTCGAGATTAGCGGAGCAGGTTCTTCTATTACTTCTAGTGGTAGCGGTGCCGCTTGCGATGATATTGAAACCGGGGCTATCGGCTTTGGGTCGGGCGCTTCGCGAGGTAAAGTGCGTGGAAAAGGGGTGGACGATTGCAAAATCTGGAAGGGCCGGGTCGCTTCGTCATCTTCAGCTAAAGCCGCCCCTCGTTCGTGCCATTGCTGGCAAGCCTGGTCAAATGCCTGAGAAAATTCGGTTGCCGTGTTATAGCGGTCAGCAGGCTGTTTTGCCAGCACCCGAAAAAGGACGCTTTCTATCTGGGGAGGCAAATGCGGTACAAATTGCTGCGGCGAAGGCGGCTTGGCAGTGGCGTGCTGCACCAATAGCGAGGCGGTATTGCCAACAAAAGGTGGTCTCCCGGTCAGCATTTCATATAACACTACCCCCAGCGAATAAATGTCGCTGCGGCGCTCTGGCTGGCCCATTGCCTGTTCGGGCGACATGTAGACTGGCGTACCCATCGAGGTGCCACTGGCGGTCAAATCCACTTCGTCCGAAGCAAGGTCTTTAGTCAGGCCAAAGTCGTTTAATTTGGGCTGGCTCTGTTGGTCTAGCAAAATGTTAGCTGGTTTAATATCGCGATGAATTACCCCCTGGCGGTGAGCGGCATCTAGCGCTGCCGCCATGCGTTCCAGTAGCCAGCCCGCTTCATCCAGCCCGAACCGACCTCTAGCCCGCAATATCTCCTTAAGCGTCGCGCCAAGTGGCCCGCCCTCGACGTACTCCATAACCAAATAGGGCATATTCTCGTGCAGACCCAGTTCGTAGGTACGTACAATACCAACGTGTTGCTCTAGCCGCAGGGCGTTGCGGGCTTCCCCCTGAATAAAGCGCTCTCGTAGACGAGCATCGCTGACGAATTCACCTAATAAAAGCTTAATGGCCCGGTACTGCTGCAAAAGCGCATGGTTTGCCAGCCACACTTCGCCCATGCCACCTTTGCCCAGTAGCCTTTCCAGACGATAGACCCCGCCGAGTATAATCCCAGGTTCTAGCATATACCCCACTTAGTTTGTTTTGTTTCTAACCTTTGTAGTTAACCGCTGTATTTGTAACCGTGATTTTATTATATACCAAAATCAGCCAATCGGATTATAATCTTCATCACACCTTGCGCTAACTTTTGAAAATAGACGCTAATCCACAAATTTGTCCAGCAGTATAAGCTCGTAGCCTTTGCCAATTTCCTGTGAGATTGCCATTTGAAGCAAAGCTCGCTCCGAAGTCAGTAGCGAATTTAAAACCCACGGACAACTACCAAATGAAACCACCACTTGCTTTTTCGCTAAGTCAACCTTCAGTTGAGCGTTTGCGGCTTTGGTCGCCAATTGAGCATTGTGATAACGCTCTGCTAAAGCCAAACAGACTTTGCTCCATAGCTCGGCAAGTTGCCCTTCAGTGTACCTCCCCTCACCTTTTTGAGGTTCAATCACTAAACCTGCTATTAAATCCCCTAGTACGCCAAAAAAATAGGGCATTCGGTTGGGTAGGTCAGTCTGCTTTTCACGGCTGGCTTCAAAACGTTGGTGACGCACAGTGGCACCGCTGGCTTTTGTTTTCTGGCGGGCCTGATAAACTAAACCAATAAAATCGGTTTCATTTACGCCCGATTTTTGCCACAAATTAAGGGCGCGACCAATATTGGGTAATTCCAGTTCAGGATTATCCCCAAATTCACGAGTGAAATCTGAAATCAAACTTCCGATTGCGCTCGACCCCTTCCGACCACCCGAATTTTTCTGAGTTAGTTTCGGGCTTTTAGTTTCACCAGTCGAACTAACCAAAACCTTAGTCGAACTAAATTGCTGTTCTAGCTTGTCAGCGTCAGCCGTTATTTTTAGTTCGATTAGTTTATTTGGTTTAGAGTCAGCTTTATTTCTACATGCTGGCAAAATTTGCTCTAACCCTCCCGGCAGATTTTGCTCTACCCCCTCCGGCAAAATTTGCCCTTCGCGTTCAGCCTCGGTTGCTAAAAGCTGGGGCCTGGCATTTGAAGAATTAGAGTAATGCGCTGAAATTCGGCTCTCTTCTGGCGTTTCGGCTTCGCCTGGGGCTTTGGAAGCAGGCAGCGCAGGCCAATTCCAGTTGAGGGCATAGCAGCCACCTTCGCCCGGCGTTTTATCGGTAGCCGCCTGCGGCGCTTTCACCATTATCAAATAACCTTTCGCCAGTGCCGTCCGCATGGCCTCCCCAACTGCCCGCAAGCTCATCTCCATTTTGCGGGCAATCCAGCCATACGATGCCTGCACAGTTTCAATTCTTTGTCCATCTTGCGCCGTTCGCCCAGTAGTATTTCGGTTAAAATACATCACCACTTTTATTACCGAAGGGCTTTCCTTCACCATTACGCTATCGTAAATCCAGTTAGGACACATGGTATAGCCTCCCAGCAGCCGTAACGAACCTGCGGTTGGCGCTAATTCCGCTTCCTCTTTTTTGGGATACTGATAACGGGAAGCACTGCTAACTTGAGACATGTTCATTTCCCACCTTACAAAGCAACTTCATAATTTAATCATAAATTAAAAGTTGTCCATTCTTACTAATTAATACCAGCTAAAAGTATTATACAAACTGGATTTTTAGGGCATTAAGAATAGACCAGCTTTAATCATGATTAATATTATTAGGCAGGAATAACCGAAATTTTGAGGCTAAAAAAAGGATTTGCTACAGCGATAACCCCGACATGGCGCAGTAATAACCCCGACATGATGCAGTAATAACCCCGACAAAGGCTGAATGAATAAAAAATTTAGAGCTTTCGACGTTTCGCAACCTATTTTAGTGCTGCGATAACCCCGACTTCTATTCATGAATATTAGCTACGGAGGACAGGCTTTGGTCGCCCCCGCTCTCTTGTAGGTAGAGATGCCTGCATTGGTGCAGCGATAACCCCGACATTTATTCATGAATAACCAAAATCGGTCAATTTTCGGCCAGGTTATTCATAAATGCAGCGATAACCCCGACTTTTATTCATTGTCGCTTTTTATGAATAAGCAGACTCATTCTTCGCCGACAAACCATTCTTCGATGCGGTTTTCCAGTTCCGGCGCTGGCTTCACCAGATTGTTTTCCAGCTTGCTAAGGTAGCTTTGGGCAATTTCCAATTGCTCGGCGGCTTGACTTTGCGATAAATGTAGCGCTTTTCGGCGGGCTAACAACTTTTCACCTAGCGAGGTAGCCTCTGAAACTTGTCCCGCCCCACTTTTATCGCCCTCATCCTCTACATTCTGGGAAGCGCGTCTGGTTCTAGCTTGCAGGTTTTGTTCACCTGATGTGAGAATTTTACTGGCGGTTCTTTTCCCCTTGCTACCGATATAGCGACTTTCTTGATGTTCAATACTCTTGTAGGCTTCCCGAATTATTTCCGGCGGTTCTACCAGCACAGTAGCCTGCAACCACGACGCGGCCCAACCGCGTTGCTCGGCCAGCTTTTCATCCCAGCGGTCGTATTGCCAGTTAGCCAATACCTTATCTTCCTGAAGCGTATCCAACGCCTTTTCCAGCCGTTCGCGGGTGATGGCTGGACGCTTGGCATTTAATTCTTCCTCAACCGCTTCCAACAAGGTAATTACCCGGTAGGGGCGGGTATAGCTGCCGTGCCTGCTTTGAATGCGCCACTGCCAGCTAAAATAACGCGCCAGTCGTTTTTCCCATTTCTGCCGATAAGGGTCGTATTGCACCGCTTTAGCACTGAGTAAGGCGGTCTGGCGACCTGGCCCAAAAAGAAACTGGGCGAATAGTTTACCAGGTTGGAAAATAAAGCGCTCCACATCCATATAGCCATCCATCTTAAGCTGCCCCATACGGTCTGTTACCACAAAAGCTCGGCTCTCGATAGTCTTTTTTACGGCTTTACTTTTGCGGCGTTCTTTTTTGCCCGGATTTCTATCCTCTTTTTCCTCCTCCTCATAAACTTCTACCGACCCCATATTTAACCAGAGGCTTTGAATATGGGATAATGCCCGCAGCATATCAGTGCGCTGCTCGGTCTCAAAGCCGCCGCGCCGCCCTTGCCCGCCCTGTTTTGGCTTCAGGCCGCGCATTACCAGAAACTGATCTACAATCGCCAGGGCCGAAGCATCTGGTCGGCGAGCCTGCTGCAACCAGGTATGGCATAATAAATCCAGCGCATCCGCATCCAAATCTGAAAGTTCTTCGCGTTGCTTCCACATAATTTGCACCCAGCGCTCGACTTCATCTGGAGGCATTAGTGGTTGATTTTCTACCTGGGGTGGGCGCAACTGGGCATTACCAATTGCTCCACCTTTAGTGAGTAAAAGGGTAGGCCAGGGCGTACCGGGCGAAGATTGAAAACTTTTGCTCTGCACCAGCTTTGTCCGTAGCTCGTGATAAGTTGCATGGCTCATTGCAGTAAGTGGCGTAGTTGGGTCAAGCTCGCCAGGCGGATAATAATTGTAAAATTCCTCTCTTGGGTCGTTTGTTTCGTCCTCTGGTGTATCTTCCTTATCATTCTCTTGCTCAATTGCTAAAAAGGTATCGGAGAGCTGAAACGGCTCATCAAAAATTACCAGATTCTCTAAACTAATAAGCAATGCCTTCCACGACGGATAAGCTTTTAGAAACTCGCTGGCAAACACCGCTAAAGTGTTATCGGATTTTGTAAAGTTTATTTGACTATATTGAAAATTTTCCAGACTTTCATCCAGGCCAAGCACTTGAAGACAGGCGCTAATAATTTTATCGTACTCCAAAAACTCTAAAAAAAGCGATTGAAACTGCTCTATCAACCCGCTTTGTACTAGCTGCTGGTCATCCAGGTTTTCACCGGGGCGGTTGTTTTTCACAAACTCCAAGTAGTTTTTGCGATTTCGATTTGAGAGTGCATCTTTTGCTGATTGCTGGCCCAACAACTTTTTAAGCTCCAACAATAAACTTTGCTTCTCAAGCAAAAACTGCTTCATTTCAATTAGAGCAATTTTTAGTTGAGTTCCTAGCGTATCTAATTCGTTTTCTAATTCCATGTTTTTAATTCTTTCAAAAGTGACGGGATATGAAGGTTAATGGTGCTATTATGACGGTTAATGACGGTTAATGACGGTTAATGACGGTTAGTTATGTCAACTTGCCAGGTAATAGCGTAAAGCGCGCTTTTTACCTCTGGTGATTAGAATACCTCTATTAACCATATCGCTTAAATCGCGTAGCGCAGTACTTTCTCCTACATTAGTAAGAATACGGTATTCACCACTACTAATACTGCCATTTTCTTGAATAGTTTTAAGACCAGCAAGTTGCCTCGGATTTAATTCGGTTTCTTCGTCGCTATCTAACACTTCAATGGGTGTTTGGGCCTGACCATTACGAAATATTACTACAAATTCATGCTGTTCCACAAATTCAGGGGCGGTCAACTTTAATTCACGCATCTCGTTTATCATAAGGCGAATACCCGAACCTACCCGTTCCATGTAGCCAGGTATATCGCGTAAGAACTGGGCGAGTAACAGGTTACGCGGACGAGATGGTACTTTCATTTCGGTCAAATCGTCTATGGTTATGCCGGGAAGAAGCAAACCAGGGCTATGGATTTCAATTCGGTCGGCGTAGTAAAAAATACGCACCGTCTCTCCCGCTCGACTATAATCGCGGTGAACAATAGCATTAACTATCGCTTCGCGTAAAGCTTCCAATGGATATTCGGGCAAATCTTCCCGTTTAAAGCCTACTATTCTGGCACCAACACGAGTGTGCATAGTGATAAACTCGGCGGTTTTATCAATTAGTTCAGGAAGATTGCCGGTAAAGTTTTTTCGGTCAATATATTTTCCTACGCCGCGACTATCAGCGTAACGGATACAAACTACTTCACTTTGCGGTACATGGAGTTGAGGGTCATAACCAAACATCAACATTCCAGCGTTGGTTGGCCTCAATTTACCCGTGGTCGAATCTTGCTCTGCTCCTTCCAATCCTACCAACAAATCTTCTTGAGAAACAAAGCGAAGATTTCGGCGGCTACGTTCTGCCCGGTGCGAAAGGTAGCGCTCTACCAGCTTCATATCCAAATCCTGGAGAGTAGCTCTAGGACATACGGCTCGTTCCCAGCGTTGAGAACCGTAAGTACTGAGATGCTCTTCTATTTCCTGGCTGGTCATCGCTATAGTGTAACTACCCTTGCGAATCCAAAAAGTATTACCAGCCTGGTAAAGCGTTCCATTATTGGGTGCGATATGAATAGCTAGAATTTGTACTCCTTCTATTAAATAGACGATTGGCTCGGCTGGTTTGAGGGTGGCGGCTGGCACTACTATGCGGGCTGCCCGTAGAATGGTGTCGGTAAATTCGCCAGGACGAGAAAAGCCCACTAGCCTGCCTGTTTCATCCTCAACGCCAAAAAAAATAGTACCACCGCCCCGATTATTTGCCATCCCACAGATGCGTTCGGCTAGTTCGCCAGGACGAGGTGGTTTAATTTTAAATTCAACTGAAGTAGTTTCTCCACCCAGCAGCATTTGCTTTATTTCTTCGGTAGTTTGTTTGCTCTCAGCTTCGCTCATAACTGGCTTTTTTCTATCTAAATCAGAATTTAATTTCCTGGTGCTTGCTTCATTAGTATATCATATAATACTAATGGGTTGAAAAATGGAAAGCCTGTCTGACCAGATTATCAAGCTAAAAGTGTTCCAGCGATATTTTTGATTTTAAAATTTTGTTCTATCAAATTCGGCAAAAAAGTGTTAAAATTAGACCAGCCTGAAATATCAAAGTTTAACCTCCAAGGAGTTTCAATTCTATGTACAAGATAGCTTTAGCAATTCAAAAAGGCGGTACTGCCAAAACGACTAGCACTCTGTGCCTGGGGGGAGCGCTAACCCTGCTGGGCTACCGGGTACTTTTAATAGATCTGGATCCGCAGGCCAATTTGACTGGGTCGCTTATTGAAAAAACTGGACTGGAAGATAGCCTGACCATTTATAATGTTCTGACTGAAGAAGATGCTGCTATTTCGGACGCTATTTTGGAAACTGGCTGCGGTATTGACCTGGTGCCTTCTACCGTAAGACTGGCGTTGGCTGAGATGGCATTAATCACTGCTTATAATCGCGAACGTAAGCTTAAAACCGCCCTTGAGGAATTGGAGGAAGTTTTAGCGGTTGCCAGCGTTGGTGAAACGGGCAAAGCAGCTACAGAGCAGGGTTATGATTTTGCCTTGATTGACTGCCCTCCATCGCTGGGTATTCTTACGGTGAATGCTCTGGCAGCGGCTGATGCTGTAATTGTACCGCTTCAGACGGGACAGTATGCTTTGGAGGGATTAAACGATTTTCTTACTACGGTAAATGGTATAAAAAAAGGTAAGATAAACTCGAATTTAAGCTTGATGGGTATACTCCTGACTATGTGTACCAACAACCGGGTCAGTCGGGATGTAATCAGTAATGTTCGGGAATTGATGGGCGATAAGGTGTTTAAAACCCAGATTTCTAACCGGGCGATTATGGCTGAAACGGGTATGAAAGGCCCGATTCAAATTTATGCGCCCACATCTGAGTCGGCTCAAGAATATAATAAATTGGCCCAGGAGGTGGTAAATTATGTCACAGCCGCCAAACGCTAATAAAGAGACTGCCAAGAAGTTGCCGCCACTTTCTAAAGGCAAAGCTGCTGCTGCTCCTCTCTCTACCAGGGGAGGTAAATCGGTAGTGCTAGAAATGCTGGCAAACAAGATGGCTGACCTTAACCGTCAGCAAAACGAAGAAGCATTTATAGTGGCCCTTTCCAGTCTTGAACCCAACCCGGCGCAACCCAGGCAAATCCATGACGATGAGCGAGACGAAGAACTGGCCCAGGATATTAAAGCCAGAGGGGTGCTTCAGCCAATCTTAGTTCGCCCGTTAAAAAGCGGACGCTATCAGATTGTAGCCGGAGAGCGACGTTACCGGGCCTGCGGTTTGGCTGGCCTGAGCGAAGTTCCCGTAATAATCAAGGAATACAACGATGAGCAGGCCCGTTATGCTTCGATGGTAGAAAACCTTCAACGCCAGGATTTAGACCCATTGGACGAAGGTCGTTTTTATGAGATTCTCAATATTGAGGAAAATATCAGCGTGCGCGAAATTGCCAGTTATATCCATCGTTCTCATAAATATGTTCAAGACCGGCTGACTAAATACCGGGAATACTTGTCTGTTCAAGGCAGTACGACCCCGGCGCACCATAATGATAAGTCGGCAGGTTCGGAAGGTAGTACCGCAGCTAATAGTGATGAAAATCACGAGCGTAACCAACAGTTACGCAAGTTACAAAATTCACAAATTAAGAAGTTAACACCAACCAAGTCGGTTTTCCGCTTCAAAGATTTTCTCAGCCAGGCTCAGAGTCGGTTCAATGAGCTAAAACCAGCCGAACGCATTGAACTGGCTGAACAACTCCGCGATTTGCGTCAGGAGATGGAATTAATCGAACAGAAGTTGACCCAGGCAGGTGAGCAATCAATTAACTGAAGGTGAAACATAATTACTTGTTGCAAAAGATACCTCGGTAGGGGTTAGCTTGATTATAAGTAAAATGTTATACGTGAAACATAGCTTCTCAAGAGTTAGAAAAGCCTGGCATTGCCAGGTTTTTCTAACCCAAACTAACAAAATATGGTTGAAACATCTTCGTCTCCTAGAGAAAATCAACTACAGTTTATCATAAAAGAGGCTTTGCTACATATCCCTTATTAGCTTCATCTTGATTACCTGGTGCGTTTAAAGCGAAGGGTGGAAGAGTTGTCTATTTTCCGAAGAGTTAACTCATCTAGCTCCAGTTTTGCCTCATACACTTCTGAAAAGACCCCATAATCAATCTTGAGATGGCTATTATCGGACCAGTTGTATTTAAGGCTCAATGCCCCTAAATTAATCGTACCATCCGGGTAAAACTCGATAGTGCTTTTCTCGCGGAAGAAAACGAGGCTCCCAGAAACAACTTCCCATTTGCCGCTTAGAGAAGGGGTTGCAAGGAAGCCTGGTTTGAAAATAACCAGCGCTAACCCCACCAACACCAGCAGCCTGACCCCCGCCAGTCCTAGAATTTGCCACAATTTAAGAGTTTTTCGCTTTGTTTGCTGGTATCCTCTCAATAATTCGGGGTAAAACTTTTGTTCTGACGATTGAATAACCGAATTTGGCTAAAATCTACAGACAGGTGATTTAAAAAGCTGATAGATGTTCGGTTAAACTAAGTTTTAGCCTTTAGCACATAAGTTCAACCCCGATTATTGAACGGATACAAATAGTGGTTTAGGAAGTCTGATTGGGGAATTTAGAATGGCGGGGTCAGAAAACAAGGTTTTTTGTTAAAACCTGTTAATAATTTAATAAGAGCAAAAGAGGTTAATAAAAGTTGTAAATGTGGGTGAGCGTCAGTTTTTTGCAAACCCGGACATTCAAGTTCGGGTTTGCAAAAAACTGACGCGAAAAATTGACGCTCACCTGTAAATTTGGTCCGCTTGACAGAGCGGGTGTCGAATGTTATACTAGGGTCGGTTCGGCATGGTTGAGCCAAATATGTTTCAGGCACGGCAAAAATGGGGGTGTAGCTCAGTTGGGAGAGCGCTACAATCGCACTGTAGAGGTCAGGAGTTCGAGCCTCCTCACCTCCACCATTTTTGAAGCCTGGTTCAGAAGTTAAATTCAAAACTACATTTTAAAACTGAATTAAACCTAAACCAATAGCCGCCGATACCTACCTGGGCGGTTTTTTAATGCCTATGTCAACTGAAGCGCTACATCAAACTCGCCTTACCGAAGACCTTTTTGGCCCGATTGATAATTCGATTATCACTTCCAAAGGTATTATTTGCCTGACCGCCGATTGCACTATCCCCAACCTCTCCAAAATGCAAGCTGACCCCGGTTTTGCCTCTATTTTAGCCGCCGAAAAAGTCGTAACAATGTTGTGCGATGTGGTGCGGTGTGGCGGTGATGTGAGCGTAGCCCGTACTGCTGGCGGATTGATAGCTTCCTTCATTGCAATTCAGCCGATAGAGCCGATAGAATGGCAGAATATGAAGTTTAGGCGACGCTGGCAACGCTTACCGATTATCTATGAACTGGGCAGCTTCGAGGTCAGCCGCAACTGGCGCGGGTTGGGCCTTTTCAAAGCCCTGACCACTTATGCTTTCAACCGGCCCAAATGGGACGACAAAATTCTGATTTCCAACGAATACGTCTGGCACTGGGATGTTGAAGGCGTTCACCTCACCCCCCGCGAATACGGTATTATGCTCACTCGTCTGCTCAGTCCGCATGGTTTTGTCGAATATTACACCGACGAAAGCGATATTGCTTGCGATCCCGCGAATCGTTTTATGGCCCGCATCGGCTCTGCCGTTTCCGCCGAACAGCGCCACCAATTCGAGCGTCTGCTTGTTACGGGCGAAGATTTTTAACCCGGTAAGAACGTGTTTCATAATGCGGTAGGGTTCAATTCATTGAACTCAGTTGGGTTTGCCCCTTCAGACCCCTACCGCATTATGACACAGTTTCTAAGAAATAAAGTCTATCAACTTCTTTGAAATTCTGAGCTAACTTTACATAAAACTTAGATGCGCTAATTGGCACACTCAAGCCATGCTGAAGATGATAGGCCACCATTCGGCTGTAGAGCGTGTAGGCACGGCGGTCTGGGGCTGAAAGCGGTAATTCAGCCAGGTAGTCACGTACAAACTGCCACACGCCTTCCTCCGTGCCGGTAGCCAGCGTGGTTGGCGGCAGGGTTAGCCTGCTAACAGGCTGTTTGTAGGCCGAAATCAATAAATCCTGGTAGACTGCCCCATCCCGAATATCCTGCAAAATAGTGGATGAGCCTTTGTCGAGTAGCCCGACGTGGGCGACTATAAACCCGGCAGCCTCCAACGCCTGTTGCACCACATTCCAGATAACCGCTTTGGTATTATGAAATTCAATCGTAATCCAGCGCCGGGGCTTCAAAATGCGGTAAAATTCCGCCAGCGCCGCCCTCAACATTTTTTGGTAATAATCGAGGCCAGTGTCGCGTGTGGTGTTGACCACCAGTTCCAGTTTATCGTTGGTTTTAACCTTTAGCCAGCTTTCCAGTAGCAAATTCATTTCGCTATAAATAATATTAGCGCCAAAAGGCGGGTCGGTATAAATATAGTCAATTGAATTGTCGGGGATAAGCGGCAGATGATGGCTAGATTGAGTGGAAATAATAGCCTTAGTCTGATAAGCCTTTTTTCGTTCTTCGGCCTTGCGTAATTTTTTGATTTTGCGGCGCAGACAGCCAAAAATATTGCGCTCCATCCGTACAATCGGCATATACAAATTGCCGGACATCCCGCCGCCGCCGCCAAAATAGCCCTGTCGCTCCGATATTACCGTAAAAATCCCGGTCAGGGCGTAGATACAGGCGTTGCGGAGTGGCGCGGGTACATGGGTGCGCGCTTCTTCCATCAGGCTGCTAAAGATAATAAGATTGCGCCGCGATAAAAAGCGGTCTACCCGGTTAATCGCTTTCGCGCCGAGTTGGGCCAGTTGCGCGGTATACCCTGCCGGGTCTATCGGGTCGGCTGGATACCAGGCTGGAACTTCCATTTGTTCTATTTGGTTTGCCAGCGCCAAATCAAAGGCGGAAGGCGGGCCAGCCTGCTTGCCGCGACTGACCCAGACCAGCGCTTTTTTCTTGCCTGTCGCCGTCATAATTCGCTCGACCATTCGCACGCTCAGGCTATTGCCGCAGCCGGGACAGGGGAATTGGCGGCGCGTCTCGACTTTGCCGACGTGTTGAATAACCGCGTGCGGGAAGAAAGGAAATTCGTGGCGACATTTTGGGCAGCTAAATACATCGCTCCAGATGGCATAATTAAGGCTGCTTTTGTTCCCGGCTTCGTCTTCGGTCTGGTAGAGTGCGCCCAGTTTTTCTTCGACCCGCCCCAGCATTGCTTCCAGCGCTCCGGCTAACTCATCTGCTCCGAAATAAGTGGTGTTGACCGCGCTGATAAAAGTGGCTACTGGCGAAAGGTCAGCCAGGAGTGCCGCCCGCCCAGTTTCCAGTGCTGCCACCCCGGTCATGCCACTTCCGCAAAAACCATCAAAAACTATTCCGCCTTCTTCGCAAAAGTGATTTATCAGGGTACGGATTATTTCGGGCGGCACTTTGGTATGGTAGGGATGAGCGGCGTAGACCGGGTGGCGTTCCTGGGTGGCAATATCGGCGGCAAAAGGTTCGCGGCAATAAGTATCGCTGGCGGCATGGTAAGGCAGGCTAAATTCACTAATAAAATTGCCCACGAAAGGATTAGGGCAAGCGGTGTAGTAAGGCGGACGCGATAGCGCCAGAATATCCTCGTCCTGCCCTATCGGAAATCCCGGCAAATTGCGTAATCTATCAAGTTCTTCAGTGAAGTTTATAAGATTTTCTGTATCTGTGTATTTTTGTGGCGAGTTCTTGATGAGCATATTTTTGTAACCGTTAGGGATTAAGTGTAAGGCTCTTAATCCCTAACTTAGCTTGCGCCCCTTCTAGGGTGGTAAGTACCCACGCAATAGCATAAACAATTCAGGGCTAAAAAGCAACTGAGTTTACAAGATTGGGTGAGCGTCAATTTTTGCAAAAATTGACGCTCACCCTACAAGATTTTCGCTTGCCCGCCTAAAATTATTAGCGATTTGCCCAATCGGGCAAATCGCTACTACCAGGGTGAAATTTCTGGTTTAATTAAGATTTGAGGCGCTTAAAACTATTTTCGAGTTCGTCTTCGATGGTGCGGAGCAGTTTGCGGGTGCGTTTGCGCCAGCTATCTTCCTGTGCCAGCAAGGGCAATTCCTGCCGCTTGAGGTCGCGCACGAAACCATTTACCAGCGTTTCCAGGCTGGCGTACTGGTTTTCCAGCGAAACGAGGGTGCCACGCTTGGCGGCTTGTTTTTTGGGCTTGCCATTTGCGCCCCACAGTTGTGGGGGAGCTACTTCGCTTTCGCCGCTGCTCTCTTTTTCTTCTTCGGCGACGGAGTGCGACGGTAAATCGAGGCCCACCGAAGTAACGATAAAGCGGGTTGGGCCGCTTTCGCTATGGCCCAGCGCCAATGCCTGACGCAGCATCTTGGCGCGCATAATTCTATCATCTATTTTTGCGAGCGCCCTGGCAGTTTCAACTTCCAGCCGTCCGGCCCGCAAAGCTTCCTGTACTTCGGGATATTTCACCAGCAACAATTGGTCGGCGACATATTCCACCGAACGAGTGCAGTGCTGGGCCAGTGTTTCCAGCGAATACTTGCCTTCCGCCAGCAATTTTTGAAAAAGCAAGCCTTCTTCGAGTGGCGAGAGCCGATGTTGTAGAAAATTTTCTTCCAGCGCTAATTCCAGCATGGCTGTGTCATCCAGTTCGCGCACATGCACCGGGATTACTTTTAGTCCGGCGATTTCGGCAGCGCGTACCCGTCTCTCGCCAAAGGCAATCTCTATCATGCTACCTTTGCGCCGCCCGACCAGCGCTCCTACAAAGCCCCGCCGTTTAATCGAATCGCTCAACCCGGTCAAATTATCGCCCGGCGCGGTCAACCGAAAGGTATGAATACTAAAGCGAATCATTTCCAGCGGCACGGCCTCTACCTCTACCGTTTGGGCCGGGGTAATGAAGGCCGCCAGCCCACTCCGCAACGCCTCTGCGCCGAGTGGTTCAAGCCGGGTCGTCAGATTACTGACCATTGCTTTTAAGGTAGCTTCGTGTCCATTACTCTCTATATTACTTTCACTCATGCAAACGTTTACCCCTTTCCAGGATTTCCAGCGCCAGCTTTTTGTAGGCCCGCGCTCCCGGTGAACCGGGAGCGTAATAAAGAATAGGTTTACCTGAGCCTGGCGCTTCCGCCAATTTGGAATTCAGACCAATCTTAGAATTAAAGACCAGTGGCCCGAATAATTCGTTAATTGTTTCCAGTACCGTCTTCGACAGACTGTAGCGTCCATCGTACAGTGTAATGACTACCCCGCCGATTTGTAATCGTTTGTTTTTATGTTGCACTAATCGGAGCGTTTTCTGGAGCTGACCGAGCGCGGTAATAGAGAAAATATGGCATTGAAAAGGAATAATTACTTCGGTCGAAGCCATCAGCGCATTTATGGTGAGTAGACTCAGCGATGGCGGCGGGTCAATCAGGATAAAATCATAATTATCGCGGCAACTTGCCAGCGCTTCGTCTAACAACCATTCTTTGCCGTAATGATTTAGCATGTAGGCTTCAATGCCGGCTAAATCAATCGAAGCTGGAATTAAATCGAGCTTGCCCGTAGCGCCAAAAGGTGTTTCTAAAAGTATCCCATTTGTTCCGTTGCGTGGTTCGCGCAGTAAATCTACCACGCTGTGTGTCAGTTCTTCCGCCTTCACCCCTACGCTCAACGACAAATTAGCCTGCGGGTCAAGGTCTACCAGCAAAACCCGTTGTTCCATTCCGGCGAGATATGCGCCCACGTTAACTACGGTGGTAGTTTTGCCACAGCCACCTTTTTGTTGTACAAAAGATATTATTCGGGCGGTTTTTTCGCTCGTCATGGTTTGCTCAAATTTAACTAATTTTCCGCTTGCAGATATTAACCCGACCTCTAGCTAGATCGGTTATATAATCTTCTCCTTGCGGTTAAAGGCAGAATTCTTGTAATATGTTAGCTAAATCAGGGGTAATTCGTTAAGCAGGTATTATATACTGAACTTGCACTTTTGGAAAGTCAACAGCGCGCAATACAAAAAATCTCACCACTACCCTATTTTTGGAATTAGTTCAATCCCTTAAAAAAACAGTTTTCAGTCGTTCTATTCAAATAAGGCTTTCACCGACAACTTAAAACCTGGCAGTACTTCTTCGCCGTCCAGTTCGCCTTGCAGGTTTAATAATTTGGTATCGGGGTCACCGAGGCGGTAGACTGCCACAAACCTTTGCAAGGTATAAATTGACCAGATTAAGCGTACTTCGGCTTGCTGGTAAACCTCAATCTTGTCCTGTACATCCTGAAAACTATCACTGGGCGACCAGACCTCTACCGCCAAATCAGGTGCAACTGGAATCGGCCCGCGAAACTGGTCTGGTGTTCGTCCTGCTGCGACAAAGCAAACATCTGGCTTAAAATAACTCGAACCTTCAGGTCGCCCAAGCATGGTACTTGCTTCGGCATAGCCTTTGCCTACGGGATTATTGAGCAAATAGCTTTTCAAATAACCAGCCAGATTAAATACAACTTTGCCATGCTCTCCACTTGTGCCGCCTTTTGGTATTGCTACTAATCTCCCCTTTACTAATTCGTATTCCTCATCATCCTCATCTGGCAAGTCGAGGTTTAGAAATTCTTCTACGGTATACAGCTTCTCTTCAATTTCGGTTGTCATATTTCTTCGCCTCTTACCAATGACTGTCTCCCAATAAGTGGGAGTGCCGAAACCAGTAGCGGTAGGGGCTAATTGCATTAGCCCCATACTCATCAAGTTAAGAAATAAGCCTATTTCTTCCGCTCGTCGTTGGCCCGCTTTTTGGCCCGTAGCAAACGGCTGGTTAAGTCGCCGTCTTCTTCCTCTGCGGGCGGCGGCGCAGGCTTTGCCGCTTTGGGCGGGGCCGGAGTCGGGTTAATCAACGGCGGGTTGATGGTCGGCCTGGGCGGAGTAGAAGGCGACGCGGTCGGGTTTATATTTATGGAGGGTGGTCGGCTGATGGGCGCAGAAGGCGGCGGGCCTTTTGGCTCAGAAGTACCCGGTTTTGTTACCTCGCCCGAAGAAGACACGGCAGGATTGACCCCGCCAGGAGTGTAGCGATTGACCCGATGTACTGCGCTATTCAGGCGGCTGATACTGCTCTCCTCTGGCTGCGAACCAATCGCCGGATTTGGCGGGGCTGGACGCACTGGCTGAACTGGTTTGGGTGGCTCAACGTACCGTCCCGGAATGACTTCGGCAACCGGGTGCGGTGCGCCTGAGCCATGTCCGCCATTCCACGAAATCTCGCCGGGATGAGAAGGTGGCGGCATCCTGTCATAAGTAGTTCCCGGCCCATAGTTAGTTGTGGAAGGCGGCGGGTCGGCAACGGCTGTTCTGCCGCCCGATGTAACCCGCTCTTTAGCCGCAAACAGGCGGCTTACTTCTGCCGATGGCACATTGGCGGCGGCGGTTGCAGTCGCCTGGGTTTGCCGTCGCTCCTGTTGGTTCTCGTTAAAGCCCCGCCTTATCGCCGCAATGGATAAATTCACCCGGCGAATACCGACATCAAGCGGGAAAAGCAAAATCGCCAGTATTAGTAACCAGGGCCACAAATCCTGACTGCGGGTAGTCCGCGATAAATCGTTCATAAAAGCTTCTTCGGGGTTAGAAAGCACTTTGCCCCCGGTCAGGGCCGCGATTTCCTGGAGCAAGGCCATGTTTGTGCCAAGCTGCCGATATTCCGGCGAGTATGAGGCGACTGCCCCGACGGTCTGGCTCAGATTTACGGCTGTACCACTCGCCCCGGTTTTACCGCCCGCATCTACATTCACCAAAAAGCTGCCCGTTCCTTTGGGGACAAAATAGCCTTCGTAGTGACCCGGTGCGGTTTGCTTGAGGGTGATTTCTTCTTTATTGCCACTAAGCGAACCGGAAACAATCGAGGCTTTGGCATCCAGATTGTTCAAATACTGGCTATCCACGCTAAGTGCGTCCGCTTCCACGTAAATGCGGTTGCCGATTACTTTGGTTTGAACTTGCAAACCGCCCGCCTCGTTTTCGGCAATCGTCCAGCGTACCATCTGCGACCAGAAGCGCGGGAAATCGCTCCAGCCTAGCCAGTTTTTAGCCCAGCGTCCCTTCGCATCACTCGTCCAGGCCGTCACCCGGCCCAACCCGTATTGCCAGTGGGCCAGTAACGGCTCGTTGCGGCCCGATACCAGTGCCAGGGTAGCAGTCGGTTTTACTCGCGTTCCCACATAGCCCAGTAGCTGCGGCATTGCGGTAATGCCCTTGATAATCGGGCTGGGGTTGGCAATTGCTGGCGTGAACGGCTCTTCAATGATGTAGGAGCGCGCCGCCAGATGCGATTCTTTGGCAAAAATTCGCGGCAAGTTGGTCGGGTCGTTCACAAAGTAGTAGCGTCCACCGCAACGGGCCGCAATGCTTTTGAGCAAATTTTCGTTTACATCTTCGCCCAAACCGACGGTGCTGACGGTGATATTGGCTTTGTTTGCATCGGCAATGACTTGCTCATAGTTGATGCCTTCCGAGTCTTGCCCATCGGTCATTAGAATAATGTGTTTGTTAGCGGCTTTGGCGTTTTTCAAACCTTCGACGGCGGGCAGGAAACCGCTATAGATATTGGTGCCGCCGCCCGGCGCAATTCGCCCGATGGGGCTGACCAGATTAGCCGGATTTCCGAGTGGGCCGAGCGGCACTTGCCATTGGCCCTGGGTATCAAAGACCACCACGCCGACCTGGTCGGTATTACTTAACTGCGTAACCGCAAGATAGGCCGCATCTTTCGCCAGTTCGATTTTGGCGATGCCCGCCGCGCCCGCGCCCGGCCCGTTGTAGCTATCCGCCATTGAGCCACTGCGGTCAACTACCAGCACCATTGCCACGCTAGGAGTTTGAAGTTTCGAGGGCAATTGCAGTTCTACCGGCAGCATATCTTCGATGGGCGTGCGGAAGTAACCGCCCAATCCATAGCTTTCTTCGCCGCCGACCATTACCATGCCTTTGCCCAAATCGCGCACGTAGGCTTGCAATACGTCCATATTATTCTTGGTCAGGCTGCTGGCGGGAACGTTGACCATTATGATGCTATCGTACTGGGTCAAATCGGTCAGGCCGGGGAATTTTTCGGGTGGAATGGTAGTGGCATCAATATCTGCTGTCTTGAGGGCGCTTTCCAGATTAGCGGCTTCTTTGTCCGCCGGGTGGCCTTCTACTAGCAAAGCACGCGGTTTGCCCTTCACCAAACTGTAGGCATTGACCTCGTTATTCTGTTCGAGCGTATCTTTGCCGCCCTGTGGCACAATACGGGCGGTGTAGTTCACAAAACCCTTGCTGCTGGCTTTGAGCGGCTGCTTGAAGACATTTGAGCCTTTTTGCACCTGTACCGACTCGTCGCTGACGACCTGCCCTTCCTGCAAAATCAAGAGCCGGGCCGGGCCGGAATAGTTGCTATCTACCGAGACTGAAAGGGTAAATTGTTCGCCCTGCCGTAGGTTGGAAGGGACGTTCAACGCCCCTATCGAGACTTCCGGGCCATCCTGTCGGTTTATCGGCACTACCTGAATTTGCACGCCGTTGGCAGCGGCAATTTTGGAGGCGTTGCGTACATCATCAATATTCTCGTTGCCATCGCTGACTAAGACGAGGCGGCGCTGGGCATCGCCCGGTAACAGGGCCGTTCCGATACGGACGGCTTCGGCTAAATTGGTGTAGGTGCTGATGGGGCTGCTTTCCAGATTTTCCAGGCGCTTGTCGCCACTGACCAGCTTTTCGACCAGGGCATCCTGTCCAAAGACGATGACCCCGCCTTGTTGGTTGTCTTTCATTTTTGCCATCGCCGCCCGCGCAAAGGTAATACCCTGCGCTTTGCCGCTCGGCCCAACGCTATCAGAATTATCCAGTAAAAAGACGGTTGCTAACTTATCCGAAGTAATTTTCAGTTGGGCATCTGCCACCGTCAAAATTAATAGACTTACAATCAAAAAGCGCACCGCAATACTCATACGACGGTTTATGCGCCGTAGCCGGGAAGACGGATTAGCCCCGCGTGCTATCAGAAAAACTACCGGGAGTAGCAGGAACAAAAACAGAAGTTCAGGATAATTAAAACCTATAGTCATATATTGAACCTTTCGGCAAAAAGAAAGGTGGTTAAGCGATGTTAAGCCTGGAAGCAGCAAACCACGATGATTTATTTTAAGTTGAATTGGGCTAATTTCTGGACAGCCAGAACCGCGCCAGCCCGATTTCACCATTATACACAACCGGCTTTAATTATGCTACCCTAATCGGTTTAGAAGTTTAGCTTTTGGTTTTTTTTGCAAAAAAACCAAAAGCTAAAGTTATTTGGCTTATTATTTTCCAGCTGTATTTTGGGCAGCTAAATATTTTGGTTTTTATTTGAACCATTCACAAATTGCACGTTCTGAGCAAATTCAGCCAGTAAGGGGTCGTCTTCGCCCAGGCCAAGTTCGGCGATGGCCTGGGCTACTTCGACCAGCAGCCCATCGTCCAGCCGTTTTTCGGTGGGTGGTTTTTTTTCTGAAGTGTTAGTTTCTAGTTCTGTGGTGGGTAAATCGAAGACGTAGCCCCCTCCTACAGTGACCAGGGCGGAATCTGGTTCGATTTGGGGTTGGCGGCCTAGAACTTGACATAAAAATAAATAATAATCGTGGGCGGCATCGGCGGGACGATGCAATTCGGCAACGAAACACCGGGCATTTTGGCCTAGCTGTTCGCGCAAAACGGGCCGGGTTGCCAGCAAGCGCAAATATTCGAGCAAAAGTTCTTCTTCGGCATCGTCTACATCTATCTTGACGCAAACATCATCCGGCAATTCTTCAAACGCGCCCGTCCGCGATACCAGCACAGGCCGACCTGCGCCCATAATTCTGAGCAAACTGGCCGAAGTTTCGCCCGCCGTTGGGTAGCGCAAATTGATGCAGACATCGGCGGCGGACAGATAATCCCGGTATTCCGCCCCGCTTGCATAGCCGACCACCTGGGTTTTGGCTTCCAATCCCAGCGCCCGAATCATGGCCTTCACATCGTAATTGGGCGAAGGGCTGCCTACCAATATATAGCGCGAGTTGGGATAATCTCGGCTGAAGGCTCGAAACGCCCACAGTGCGCTATCCAGCCGTTTGTACGGGTTCAAATGGCCCAGCGAGACCACGATAAATTCGTCCTGGCTCAGGTCCAAACGGGTGCGGGCTTCGGCTTTCAGGGCCACTTCCGGCATTGGCACGCCCATTCGGACCAGCCCGACCAATTTCTCCGGGTGGCGCTGTTTGATTAAATTCCGGGCGTATTCGCTATGCACCAGCACCGCCCGCGCTGCTTCAATCGCGCCGTCACAGAGGGGGTAGTTGAATAGCATTTCGGGCAACTTCCCTTTGATAACTTCACGGGCGGTGGCCTCACCTTCCACTCCGTAGCTCCGGCGCATTAGCTTTACATAATCCAACGCTTTGCCCCGGTTCAGGTATTGCCCAATCAGAAAATGATGTAGCACATAATCGTGCAGCACTAAAATACCCTGCCCTGCCGTTTCCTGCAAGGCTTTGTAGATATAGGCATGGGCGGCGCTGTTGCCCATATGAAACAGAAAAGTATCGTAGCGTCCGGCCTGTTTCGCAAAACGGGTGGCAGGATAGACTGCGAAGCGCTCGGCTATCTCGCGGTTGGTCGGCTGATAGTTATCCAGATAAAGGTCAATCTCGGCGTAGCGGGCCAGCCAGGGCAACATATCCTCGCTGTAATCGCTAATGCCCGATTGCACCGGGTTTAGCGGGCTAAAATAGGCCAGCCGCAACTTATCGGTCAAAAATTTCGTCCTTTCAATTTATTTTTATTACTTGTTCTTTGGTACGCGCCCCATCAGGTAAAATTCGTCGTTGGGACGCATATCGGTCAGATGGGCCATGCGATTCGAGAGGGCGAAGAAAGCCGCAATCGCGCCAATGTCCCAGATGTCTTCGTCGTTAAAGCCATGTTCGCGCAAGGCAGTGTAATCGGTTTCCTGCAAAGCACCCGGCTGCATGGCTACTTTCAGGGCAAAATCGAGCATGGCTTTCTGGCGCGGCGTAATATCGGCCTTGCGATAGTTAATCGCCACCTGGTCTGCCAGCAACGGATTCTTGGCATAAATCCGCAAAATCGCCCCGTGTGCCACCACGCAATACTGGCAATCGTTTGCCGCGCTGGTTGCCACCACAATCATTTCACGCTCGGCTTTGCTCAAGCCGCTTTCTTTTAACATCAAGGCATCGTGATAGGCGAAGAAGCCGCGAAATTCGGCTGGTCGGTGGGCCAGTGCCACAAAGACGTTCGGCACAAAGCCCGATTTTTCCTGCACTTCCATAATGCGCTGGCGTATATCTTCCGGCATTTCTTCCAGCTTCGGCACCGGGTAACGGCTAATTGGATGGTCGCTCATAACTCCCTTCCTCGATTTACGATTTACGATTTACGATTTACGATTTACGATTTACGATTAGTAGTCTGTAACATACTAGATTTAACCCGGCTTTGTCAATTAATCTAAATATTCTATCTGTGTTCATCTGTGTTTATCTGTGGTTTCTAGTTTATCTATTTCTGAATTGACAAAGTTTGCCAGACCGCTACAATAAACTCAGCATTACTCAGCAATAATTTTCAACTTTAAAAGAATATGAAGTTCATCCTAAAGTTCATGAGTAAGAACTAACTTTAACTAACTTTGAACTCATGACCCTATGAGAAGAAAAAGAAAGCGAGAAAACGGCTATGGGAACGGAAGGTAGACTCAAGGAACAGGTTGCGGTTGTTACGGGTGGCGGTAGCGGCATTGGTCGGGCAATAGTGTTGCGCTTTGCCCAGGAAGGCGCTAACGTGGTGGCGGCGGATTATAATCTGGCAGGGGCGGAGGAAACCGTAAAGCTTTCTCAGACCGATGTAGCCGGGGCGGGGCGGGTGCTGCCATTTAAAGCTGATGTATCCAAAGCCGCCGATGCCGAAGCCATCATGAATTTTGCCGTCGAAAGTTTTGGTGGATTGGATATTCTGGTCAATAACGCCGGAGTGGGTATTCCCGGTACTGTCCTCACTACCACTGAAGAAGATTGGGACAGGATTATGAATATTAATGTCAAGGGAACTTTCCTCTGCTCGAAATATGCTATTACCCAGTTTTTGAAGCAACCCGCCGAGCGGCGCGGTAACATCGTCAGCCTTTCCAGCATTGCCGCAATGGTGGCAGTGGTAGACCGGGCGGCTTATGGCACGAGCAAAGGTGCAATCCTCTCGCTTACCCGTGCGATGGCGGCAGACCACGTGCGCGACGGCGTGCGGGTCAACTGCGTCTGCCCCGGCACGATAGATACGCCCTGGGTTGAGCGCATGGTCAATTCCTACGCCGAACCAGACGAAGCCCGCCGCAAAATGGTTGCTCGTCAGCCGGTTGGTCGGCTCGGCACGCCCGAAGAAATCGCCGGAGCAGTGCTTTATCTGGCCTCGCCCGAAGCCGCTTTCGTCACCGGCAGCGCTTTGGTGATTGACGGCGGCTTCACTGGCTTCAAATTGCCTAACTAAATTGCGGTTTTTATAGACTATCAGAAAATATTTTAGGATTGGTAAGGGCGGGGTTTCCCCGCTCAACTCGGTTGCCAGGCCAAATTGAGCAGAGAAACTCGCTTCTGGCAAAGATTACTTGACTGTCTTAATTATTTTGGAAGAGAGGAGTTTGTCGTGAATGAAGCTAAAAAAACCCGGGTACGCCTGGTAGTGGTAATGTTGCTCTCCAGTTTAGTACTAATCGGTTGTTCTGAATCAGCTTCGATTTCGACCCCATCCAACCCTACTGCGCCTGGCCCAGCGTTGGCTACGGTTGCGCCTTCCCCTGCGGTTAGTATTCCTGTAGCTACGGCTGCATCAAGCCCGGTTGTGGTGACTTCGGTTACGCCCGCCCCCACCTTCGGTTCGGCGGGGCAAGTATTCTCAACCACATCAATGGGCAGTCCCCGCGCCAACCATACCGCGACGCTACTTCAAAATGGAAAGGTGCTTATTGCAGGTGGCTTCGAGCGCGAGGGAGTCTTTTTAGCCAGTACCGAACTCTATGACCCGCTTACCAATAAATTTACGCCCGCCAGCCCAATGAACCAGCCCCGAATTAGCCACACTGCCACGCTTTTGCCCGATGGCAAGGTATTAATAATCGGCGGATTGAACGGGCGCAGTACGACAAACTCGGCTGAAATATACGACTCCGTGACGAACCAATTCCAACTAACCGGCCAGTTACAGGTAGCTCGTACCGACCATACAGCAACCCTTCTGCCTGATGGAAAAGTTTTAGTGGTAGGAGGCTCGACGAGCGGAACTCAGGCGGGTACATTGGTCGAAGCCGAATTGTACAATCCCACGACGGGCC
>JBBQXW010000053.1:0-29098 GCA_038209275.1 Chloroflexia bacterium
GTAACGTATGGTGGAGGTAAACGCCGAGCAAAATCCATTCTCCGAGAACCTCTTCCAATAATTCTCGGCAAGCTTCCAGCGTATCAGCATTAGCGTAAACGCCCTGGAAACCGGGATTTCGCCATAATATGTACCGTCGTCCGGCAAAATCTCGTATCTGGCCTGGCTCATTGCCGCCTTGATATAGCTGGTTAGCATACTAAACTCCTTAATTGATGCTTAACTGTTGGAGAAAGTGGGCAGCGAAACGCTGAGAGGGGATGTGCCGAACTGGTGCGGGTTGGTGTTTACCAGAGTGAGCATGATGGTTGTACCCTGACCGAGCTGGGAATGTAAATCGTAGGTGGCGTTGATGAGGCGGGCGCGTTCGCGCATATTGAGCAGACCAAAGCTGCCACGTTCGGTATAGCTATCAGCGACGGCCCGGCTATCGAAGCCCTTGCCATCGTCGCGGACGATTACAATAGTTTCGCGGTCGCCACGCTGCAACTCAATCCAGACATTTTTAGGCTCGGCGTGCTTGCGAATATTGTTGAGTGCTTCCTGAATAATAATAAAAATGGTGGACTCGGCGTTGAGGGGCAGACGAATCTGGTTTTCCTCGTCTTCGGTATCGCCAAAACCACTGACCACCAGATGAGTTTCCCAGGGGTCGGTTTTAAGTTTCTCGACGTAGGCTTCCAGCGTTTTAATCAGGCCCATAGATTCGAGCATAAGCGGACGCAAGCCGAACATCATAGTACGAATATCTTTGGCAGCCTGTTGCGCCACCTTTTCCACTTCGTCTAGCGCGTCCATTACCCGGTGCGGCTCGTTTTCAAACAGCTTTTTGATGAAGGCAATTCGCATTGCCACACCCGCCATAACCTGGGCCGGGCCATCGTGCAAATCGCGGCCCAAATCGCGCCGCACTTCTTCCTCTTTGGCAATCAGGCGGTCACGTTCGTCCTTCAAGTCCGAATAAAGCTGGGCGTTTTCGATAGCAATAGCCGCCTGCGCTGCCAGCATCAAAAGTAACGCCATATCGTTCGGATTGAAGCTCACGCCGCCCAACTTATTTAGAACCTCTATTACACCGATGGTTTTGTCGCGCACGATTAGCGGGGCGCACATCACGTTGCGGGTTTTGAAGCCGGTGTTGCTATCCACCATCTTGTTAAAGCGGGGGTCTTTGCTCACGTCGTTTACAATAACAGGCTCACCAATGCGGGCAACGTAACCACTGATGCCGCGTCCGGCGGGTTGGCGAAATTCCTTGAGCAAATCGCCTTTATCGCCACTGGGTAAGCTAAAAACCAGTTCGTCGGTTTTGCGGTCAAGCAGCATCAGGGTACAGGCTTCGGCGTGGAGCAACTGGCTGGTGGTAGCCATAACCTGTTGGAGCAAATCGGGCAAGTCGCGGTTAGAAGTAATCGCCGTCGCAATTTCGTTGAGCAGCACCAAGTCTTCCAGGCGGCGCGAAACATTGGTTAGCGAACGAAGGCTGAACCAGGCGTTCGCGGTAGCCCGGCTAAAGGCAGTCAAGGTGCTAAGTTCGGCGGCATTAAAGGTCAGGCCACTTGTACCCGCCGTGCGCTCGGAATAAGGCAAGAGATAGAGCATTACACCCGCGCCCTGCCCATTGTTCGGGTTGAAGAGCGGCAGGACTAAAACGCGGCGTAGGGAATTATCCGGGGCAGCCATATTTTGCAGACTTGGGCCTTTGGGCAACCAGAGCGAAAGTGGGTTCACATCGTAAGGCAACGAACCATTCCGACCATTATTACGCATATAGCTGGTTTGGGCTTGAGCTGCTTGATGGGCCAGAAAACGGCGCAAGAGGTCTACTTCTTTGCCCGCTTCGCGCCCTTCCTCATAATCAAAGAAGGCCAGCAAGCCCGACTCGGCCCGTGCCAATCGTAAACCTTCGTTTAAAGCAGTTTGCAAAAGTGAGCCAGGAACCTGGAGCAGAGGTAAATTAGTCAGGTATTCAGTTAAATGAGACGTATTGAGCAGCATTAATGTGTTGCCTCAGCAATATAAATTAAAACTCGAAAATGGCACGACCTATTCGTACCATAGTTGACCCCTCTTCAACTGCCACCTCGAAATCGTTACTCATCCCCATCGAAAGCTCGCGCCACGAGGTTGTGCCAGGATGGTGTTTTTCAAATAGCGCCCGAAGTCCGGCGAAAACGGGGCGGGTTTCTTCAGCAAGCTCGGTGAAAGGAGCAATCGTCATCAAGCCCCGGATTTCCAGATGTTCCAGGCGCAAAGCCTGTTCCAGCATAGGCGCTAGTTCGGCAGGCGATAGACCTTCCTTGCTTTCTTCTCCCGAAACATTTACCTGGATCAGTACCGGCATTCTCTTCCCCACTTCAGCACAATGCCGGTCAAGTGTCTGGGCCAATCGCAAATCGTCTACCGCATGAATTATATCAAACAGTGCAATCGCCCGTTTCGCTTTATTAGTTTGCAAATGCCCAATCAGGTGCAGCCGCGCTTGCCTCGGCGGATAGGGCAACGGCATAAATTTTTCTTCGGCGGCAACGATACGGTTTTCGCCAAAGTCGTGCAACCCCAGGCTAAAGGCAGTTTCAACTGCCGCCCGTGTTGCCGTTTTGGAAACTCCCACCAGGGTAATTTCGGATAGGTCTCGTCCGGCTTTTTTAGCCGCCGCACCGAGTTGTGCTTGCACCCGTGCCAGATTTTCCGCTAACGTCATTTCAGTAGCAATTCCTTATCGAGTGCGATTGGTTCTTTCCATCATAACATATCTTTTAATAAATTGCACCACTATGGCGGTGAATCTTAAAAATTTATCAATGGTCAATGGTCAGTTATGAGTTAATCGAAAAGTTCTTTTGTAATCTAGCAATTGAGTAGCAAATTCAAAGCCAATAGATTTTTAGCTGCGTGGGCCAGGAGTTAAAGAAGTAGCCTGGCTACGGGCCTGGGCAATTGCATCGTTAGCGCTTTGCTCGGTGGCATAAGTCTTAACCTGCGCCGCCTGTACCCAGCCACTGCCACCAAAAAGCCTGTACCAGCCGTTACTACTCTTTTTCTCGAAGGCCAATAATGTCCAGCGCTTCAACTTCTGAGTAGGAACGCCCGAATTGTCGGGGGTAGCGAAAATGGGCGCTTCGAGTGAAGTTACTACCGCCCAGGCTTCGGCAGCTAGAAGCGGGCTAATCGAGATGGTCGGGGCAGCAGTTGGTATGGCACTAAGCGAAGCCGCCGAGATAGCGGCTAACTCCTGCTCCATTTTATTAGAGGAAATGGTCAACTTATTGAAAACCAGCCAACCCAGCACTCCTATACCGAGAACGGCGGCAAGCAGCAAACCGTTCCGCAAAGCAGTGGTATCGCGCCGGACACTAGAAATACGGTAGGCAAAACGGTCGGAACTGCGGTCAGGATTCCAACCGACTGGTTTGGGGGGTCGGCCTTTATCAAAATTACCCAGAAGCGACATAGGCGGCCTCTTTCTACACTGAATGTCGGGTAGGGCGCGATGCAATTCAGTCTCTCTAATTTTGATCTATTCAAACAGGTCAAACAGGCGGGTTGGCCGGATGTAGCAGCCAAACCATCTTTTCGGAATATTATAACTTTAACCTGAGAATTACACAACAGGTCATTTAGTGCAATTTTCAAGCCGCCGCTTCCCTTTACTAATCTACTGGCCCATAACATGCAACTACTAGATAATCGAGTAAAAGCAGTCCACTCCAAAGACATCAACGCGCTCATGTCTAACTACGCGCCGGATGCCCGAGAGTTCGATGCCGTAAACCCATTGCAATATATCGGCATAGCTGGGCCTAGAAAACGGGCGGAGGAGTGGTTCTCTGCCTACCAGGGCGCAATTGGCTACGAAATTCGCGAATTGACTATCGCAGCAGGTGCTGACCTGGCCTTCTGTCATTTTCTTTACCGTATCAGTGGAACGATGACAAACGGAAATGAAGTTGATATGTGGTTGCGTGCCACCCTGGGCTGCCACAAGCTTGACGGCAAGTGGCTGGTCACGCACGAGCATAGCTCGGTGCCTTTCGATATGGAGAGCGGCAAAGCAGCACTCAACCTTAAACCATAGTATTTCGCGGCTGGGCGGCCCGGTCATAACCTTCCCCAACCCCATCTTCTGTAGGAGGGGGCTATGCCCTCGATTTTCTCTTTGCTACGAGGAAAATCGAGGGCGCAGCCCCCTCCTACACCAATTCCGAATCTAGCGAATGACCAGCAATTTTTTCGCGTCCAGGCGGCGCTTGATTTCGGGGTCGAGTGGGTGTTCGCGGTCAGGTACTTCCAGTTCATTGACCTCGCCGCAAAGTTCGGTGGAGAAATAGCGCAGGCCGTTGTCGTTAATAATAGTGACAATTCGCTTCGCATCGGGGTAGGCACGGGCCAATTTCAGGGCGGCGGCGACATTGCAACCACAGCTAATTCCGGCGAAAATCCCTTCCTGGCGGGCCAATTGTTTTGCCATCTCGATTGACTCGTCGCTGGTGGTCGTTACCACACCATCCAACATATCCAGGTCGAGAACTTCAGGGATAAAGCCATCGCCGATGCCTTCGATACGGTGCGCGCCCCAACCTCCGCCCGCCAGAATATCACATTCTTCCGGCTCTACCGCAAAAACTTTGATGTTTGGGTTTTGCTCTTTGAGGTAGCGCGCCACGCCGCTAACTGTGCCGCCCGTTCCCTGGCTGGCGACGAAAATATCTAGCTGGCCCTCGGTCTGTTCCCAGATTTCCGGCCCGGTGGTCAAATAGTGCGCTTCGGAATTGTCCATATTCTTGAACTGGCCTACCTCGAAATAGTAGCCGGGGCGGGCCGCTTTTAGCTCCTGCACCTTTTCGATGACCAAATCCACGTCTGACTCTGCGCCAGGAGTCAGCACCAACTCCGCACCGTAGGCCCGAATGACTTTCTTGCGCTCGTCGCTCATGCCGTCAGGCATCACGATAGTCACGGGATAGCCACGCACCGCCCCGGTCATCGAAGTGGCAATACCAGTGTTACCAGTAGTGCCTTCAATCAGAGCCATGCCGGGCTTTAATTCGCCGCGCTTTTCGGCCTGCGCCACAATATAGGGCAAGATGCGGTCTTTAACGCTGCCGCTCGGTCCAAAATATTCGATTTTGACACAAATTTCCGCCGATACTCCCGCCGTCAGTCGATTTAAACGCACGAGCGGGGTTAGGCCCGCCGCTTCTAAAATAGTTGGAACAATATTGCGCCGCCGCGACCAATCTACCGAAGTTTGTTTTGAGTTGCTTACCTGTTCTGAATCGTTCACGCTCATCTCCTCAGCTATAATTTCATCACATAAAACTACGCAATTATTACAAATATAGACCGAATTTTGCCCGGTTGCTAACCAGGCCACCTCTTTTTCAAACTTGCCACAAAAAGAACAGCGAAGTGGCGCTGGTTGGTCGTCGGTAGCTTTCACTGCTGTTGGAGTAACATTTTCTGACGAAGTTGCAAGAGCAGTAGCCACGCAGCCGTCACAGATATAGACTGCCCCTGGCCCGGCGATTAAACGCTGTACTTCCTCGCGTCCTTTGTTACAAAACGAGCATATATATCTTACATAGTTAGTTCTGGCATCAGACATAGCAATACCTCCTTTGCATCCAGCGCTTTTATTCTCTCCTTAAATATGGTATTTTATTGCAAGCTGGTACATAATATCACATTTAAAAATTCTTGAAGAGAGAAAAATGGCTACTGCTTTAGAGTTTATAGATTTTCTGCGTTGCTCGGTTTGCGGGCAGCGTTACAGCCTGTCGCACGTAAAATATACCTGCTGGCGTTGCGGGCCAATCGGTACTTTGGAAGTACTGTATGATTATGATGCGCTGGCGAAAAGCCTTGAGGGATATGTCAAACAGGTTGGGCTGGACGGCTTTTCGTTTGGCTACGAGGCGAGTATGTGGCGCTACCGTCCGCTTTTGCCCGTAGCGGAAAATTCGCCCGTACCGCCGTTGCAGGTAGGCTGGTCGCCGCTCTACAAGGCCGAACGCTTGCGAGAAGCTTTGAATTTGCCCAACCTGTTTGTCAAAGACGATACCCGCAACCCGTCCGCTTCGCTCAAAGACCGGGCCAGTTCGCTGGGCATTGTGAAAGCGCGGGAAGCCGGAGCAAAGGCGGTGGCCTGTGCCTCCACCGGGAACGCGGCGGCAAGTTGGGCGGCGGTGGCGGCGGTCTACGATTTGCCCTGCTATATCTTCGTGCCGGAGAAAGCGCCCCGCGCTAAAATCGCCCAGCTAATCAACTATGGCGCACAGGTCTTTTTGGTCAAGGGGACTTATGATCAGTGTTTCGATTTGTGCATCGAGGCTTGCGAAAAATACGGCTGGTACAATCGCAACACGGGCTACAATCCGTTTCTGGTCGAAGGCAAAAAAACGGCGGCGCTGGAAATCGCCGAGCAACTGGGCGGCGCGCCGGATAAAGTGCTGGTTTCAGTGGGCGACGGTTGCATTATCAGTGGAATCTACAAAGGTTTCTACGATTTGTGGCAGCTAGGCTTGATTGAAAAAGTGCCGCAGCTAATCGCGGTACAGGCCGAAGGGTCGCGGGCGATTGCCGATGCGTTGGAACGGCCCGACCACCGGGTTGAGCCAGTTCAGGCGAATACTATTGCCGATAGCATCAGCGTCAATTTGCCGCGCAACGGAGCGATGGCGGTAAAGCATATTCGGGAAAGCGGCGGCTTTGCCGTCACCTGTAGCGACGAGGAAATTCTGGCGGGAATGCGCTTGCTGGCCCAAAAAGCTGGTATCTTTGCCGAGCCGTCTTCGGCGATTGTCGCGGCAGCCCTGGTAAAATTGCAGCAAGCCGAAAAGCTCGACCCCGCCGAGAAAATCGTGGCGCTCATCACGGGCAACGGTCTGAAAGACATAGATAGCGCCCTGAAAAGCGCCGAGTCTGCCGAAAAGCCGCCTCGCCCGATAGAAGCCCGGCTTGATGCGCTGGGCCTTTAGACTGGTGTCCGCGAATGTAGAGGAACAAAGCATCTTGCCCTACCCGATTATTCATGGCGGTAGTAGCTGATTTTCATATCCCGCCAGGTCAATTCAAAATCGTGGCACTCGCCGCTCCTGAAAAATTTGCTAATCGTGCGAGCCGACAGTGCCGCCATCATGAGGGCGAGAGGACGAGTTAGCGGATAGTCGCAAGGGTCGCCCGGTACTTCGCCCGGCACTTTGTAGCCCGGCTCCCACAATCCGCTACCGTAAAGGCCATCGCCGCTAAAGCCGATGTGTAAACATGGCAGTTCGAGTTGCAGAGCGGTTGCGCTTACTGCTGCCCGACCTGCCCGATTATCGAAAGCATCTACCACCAGCGCGCTATCCTTGAGCAAATTTGCCGCGTTCGCCGCCGTCAGTTCGGTAACTAGCGGCTCGATTTTAGCCTGTACCGCCCGGTAAAGCTGGTTCGCCAGCGCCCGCGTCTTTGGTGAACCAACTTCGGCCCGGCTGTACGGCTGGGTCGAAAGATTACGCATTTCCACCCGGTCTTTGTCAATCACTTTCAGGCGAGTAAAGCCCATGCGGGCCAGCGTTTCGGTCAAATTGCCGCCCAGCGCGCCCGCCCCGCAAATCGTAATCGGCCTTTCGGCGAAGGCGGCAAGGCTGGCGTGGCGCTCCTCGTGGAAGAAAGCACTATTTGGATTCAGGCTGCGTTGTGTCATTATGTCAACCTCACTTGTTTAGCTTTTGAAAAATTTTTGCAAAAAATTTTTCAAAAGCTAAACCTAATCTGCATTGGGGTCGGTCATTACGCTGACGAGGCTGGTCAGGTCGAAATCGTTGTCGCGACCACTGAGGCAGATGCCGCTCGAAACTACGCTCAGGTGGCGGTTTAGGACAGAGCGGTAACGGTAGGTCTGGCCGCGTTCGCTCCACTCGACTACCAGATGGCCCGGCGTGCCGTCCGGGTTAATGGTTTCACTGTAACTGTGCAGGGTTGCCTCGGCCTTAGATAGAGCGTGCCGCAGCCGGTTTTCCAGGCGGGAACGTCCGGCCTGTTCGCGTAGCCACACCTGCTGCTCCTGCTGGCTGCGCTGGCGTAGCGCAACCAGCTCGGCCTCGTTTTGCGCCAGTTCCACCGCCCGAATTTGCGAAAAGAGCAAAGCCAATCGCTCCGAACCCGCCAAACCGGGCAAAAACTGCTCGGTTGGTTCGGTTTGGGCCGCCGCTTCGCGCAGCCACTCGGCGTGGATTGGGTCAGCCGTCAAATCTGGCCCATCGAACCAGAGCGTCTTGCCGTCCACCCGCGCTATCACCCGCTCGAAGGCCTGCGCCCCGCCCATCGGGTCGCACAGCAATATCGGCAATGGCTCTGCCCCGCTCAATCCGAACCTTTGCCGCGCATCGCTTTCGTTGAACGGCAGCGCCCACCAGACGAGGGAGGATTGAGGACTGCACCCCGTCGGGTGGGCTGATGCAGCCAGGACTGAGGACTGAGGACTCAGTGCCTTACTTCGGTTGGTGGCGGGCCAGAGGAGGATTACGCGCAAGGCTGGGAATAGTTCGAGGTAGGCGGCGCGCTGCCAGGGCAGAGCTTCGCCCAAAACTTCCGCTTCGTGGTCGTTTAGCGGGCGGAAGTGTCCCCAGCCGACGAAGTTGCTTTTTGGCTTAAATTCGTAGACCATCTGACCTACTCGTGTGCGAATTCTGCCGCCGCGCAATAGTGGCGCAATAATCTCGCGCTCCCGCAGCCCTGCACTCTCCCGGTTCAGTCGGGCAATTAGCGCGCGTGGGTCTACTTTTTCGGTGCGTCCAGTCTTTTGCTTTTCGTTGCGCCTGTCCACCTTGTTCACCCCCTTCAGGTAATTACTGTATAGCGATGGTAGGAAGGGCTGCGCCCCATGCGCGTCAACTTAAGCTTTTCTCCTCGAATTGGTACTCAGGTGCGGCCCGCCCTGGACAACCCTACGGGCCGAATTTTGGGCTTAATCTCTTAACTTGCTAGGTAGGAGCGCAGTTAATTACGCTCCTACCCCCAATAGGCACTAAGCCGCAACCGCCGTTGGGCGCTTTGGCAAATCGTAGCCCATGATTAGCTCAACCAATTCACTCTTCGATGGCATAGCCAGCAAAGGCAGAATGTTCGGCAAAGAATACCCGTCGCCCTTGAACTCGTAGCGCATCACCTCGATACCCTGCTCTTGCAAGCCGGATACGAAGGATGGGTTCGAGCCATCTACTGCGACAATGATTACCTTTGGCGCGGAGTTCAGTTCCTTCGCGTACTCCTTCCATGCGTCACGGAAGAACGGCGCGCTGTTCTCGCCCTCGTCCGTCACGATGATGATTTGCTCAACGTAGATACGCTCCTTCATCATCTTCGCCAGTGGCACACCGATAGAAGTCGAGCCGTTCGCCTTCACCAGCTTGAACGCCTTCTCCCAGTCGCTGTGGGCTGGACGCTTGCCGTCCTTAACCTCAGTCTTAACCTCGAAAGCCGCCGAGTCGAAAGCGTACACCCGGAAGTCCGCCGAAACTACCGCGCTAATCAGCGAAGCCAGTTCCCGCGCTACCTCAATCGCCCGCGTCATCGAGCTAGACTTGTCTACGAACAGCGCCGTAGGCATCTTAATCTCGACCTTAGCCGCCACGCGCTTGTCGGTAACTTCGGTCAGCACCCGCTCGGTCTCGGCATCCAGGCCCGCTACCGCAATCGCCTTCTTGCCCTTGAGCGTCGAAACGCGCTTGTCGGTTGCCGCCGCCTCAATCTTCGACTCGATGAGCGCCTTTACGTCCTTGTCGTCCATCGCGCCGCGACGCTTGAGCGCCGCCAGGTTGTTAATTACTTCCTGTGGCGACATCGCGCTAATCAATGCCACCAGCAGCGCAGGCGTAACGTGCTTGATTGCGCCAACCGCCGTAGTGTAAGGCAGCTTGTTGTCCAGGATGATATTGGCCTGCTCTTCCGCACTCTCGGCCTTCGCCAGACGCTTCAGCGCCGCCAGTGGGCTATCCGCAGGTGGCTGCTCGTTGAACAGAATCGCCTGGGCGCGCGCGCCCGGCTTCAAACGCAGGCTGGCGTAGAGGTGCTTCAGGTCGTCGCGGGCGCGCAGCGCCGCTCCATCGAACTGCTTTGTGTTGCGCTCACGAGTCTTCAGGTAGTGGGCAATCGCGCTCTTGAGAATACGCGGAGTCTTGCCGATAACCCGCTTGGCGTGGTCAAGCACTCGCGCTACCTCGTAAGGAGCCATGCCCTGAAGCATTACCCAGCCAGCCTCACGGAACTCGCTAAAATCGCTGGTCAGCAAGTGCGCCACGAACAGCACCTTATGGTCGCGAACCTCGCCCTTCTCGCTGTACCATAGCGCCAGGTGCGCGTAGAACAGCGGGTCGCGCTCAAGCGCATCCTTGTGGAGTGGCGCAAGCTCTTCCAGCTTACGGTGTGGCGTGGTCAAAAACGAGTTAAGTACACTTACGCGAATATCGCGCTCGTTGGTCATGATTTCAGTCATAGCTATCACCACCTTTGTGGGAGTACCCGGCTATTTTCCATTAGCGGCGTACAAGTGAAGGTTTGAAAAGATTCCCCTCCGTGAAGTTAATTTTAGAAAATTTTTGCAAAAATTTTCTAAAATTAACTTCACAAAAGAGGCAAGACAAGAAAGGAAGGCATGAGCCTTGAGAGAGTAGAGAGAGTAAAAGAGTTGGATAAGAGCAATCCCGTCCGAGTCGAAAGAGCTGTTTGTACCTGCTCTACCACTGAGCTACATCCCCCTGTTATAATTTTGAATTTTGAGTTTTGAATTTTGAGTTTCAATTCAAAATTCAAAATTCAAAATTCATCTGATAGGGATGAAAGGAATCGAACCTTCGGCCTGGGCGTTGTAAGCGCATGTAAGCTCTGCCAGTCAGAAGACGGGATTAAAAAATAATTAACCAGGAGCAAATAGCAGATAATTGCTGCCCCGTGCGAGTCGAAAGAGCCTGCCCTTGCGGGCGCTTGCTATCTGTTCAGGATAGTGCCTTACCAATTAGGCTAATCGCGAAAGTTCACGATAAGGGACTCGAACCCTCATAAGTTTGTAAGCTCGTTCAGTTAGAGTACGGGGCAAATTTATTAAAAACTTAAAATTGCAACTCCGTGCAAGTCGCCAGGGCTGTAGCGTTTGCCAGTTACGCCACCCCTGCACATTAAGCAGGGGAGGGGATTCGAACCCCCAATACCTTTGGAAGAAGATTGTAAGCTCTTGCTGTTAGAGTACGGAGTTAAAATCTTTCTTTAGTCAATGACTCAGTCGTAGAAGTAGCGACTATAGAAAGCTTCAGGCTTTGCTACAATCGCCTGAAAGAGTCATCCGTAAATCGCTTCGGGTCGGACAATAATCGTTTCGCTATTGCGGACAATTACATAGTCCTGGAAGTAGCGAGTCGGGCGCTCAAAGTGGGTGGCAACCGCCTGCTTAATCTCGTCGTCGGTGGCCTGGCGATTGAGGTTCAGCGCGTTCAGGCTTAGTTCCTCGCTGCGTCCATCGAACCTGATGTGCAGGAGTAGCCCGGTGTTTGCAGTTGTCAGCATTTCCGTTGCCTCCTAATCTTTTTCACCGCAGAGGGCACAGAGGAATTTAAAGTTTTTATTCTTCTCCGTGTTTCTCCGTGCCTCCGTGGTGAATTCTAAAATCTATGTTCAATCGAGCAAAAGCGCAGCGCGTACAAGTCGGTAAAGCTTGCTTTTAGAGAACTTGCGCCCCCTAAAAACGGAAGTGTCTCCTTTTGGGGAGACCCACTTAAAAGGTGGGAGTTGCTTTTCAGGCAACGGTTTGTAAGCTTCATCTATTGGAGTACGCGCAGCTTTCGCCGCATTTCCTGGAGAACCCGGCGGCTTTACTAACAGCCTGCCCGGTATTAAGCGTATTGGCTAACCAATCAGGTTTAATTGATTAGCTGGTTGTATAATACAGCAGCTTTTCAATCCTGTCAAGAGGTTTTTATAACGAATTTTGAGAGAGTTTAAGTTTCTGATTTTTTCTACGAAAAAATCAGAAACTTAAACAAGGACTTTCTTAGCTTTGGGAATTTTTTGCAAAAAATTTCCCAAAGCTAAAAGAGAAAGCGAAAGCCTTAATAAAAAGAGACCGCCGAAATTTCGGCGGTCTCTTTCGTTAGAGTTAGGTGGTATCAGCCTGGCCGGGCGGCTAAACTATCATATCCAGGTGTTGATTGGAGATGGTCTGACCATCCAGCACCATTTTGTAGAAGCAGACCGCTTGCTGGGTGAACTCGGCACACCAGGCGTTCCAGTGTTTCGGGTGCGCGCCATCGAGCGGGTGGAACGAAATCGCGCCTTCGTCGTTGGTAAAGCGCAGCAAGGCTTCTGCCAGATTGTGCAATTTGGTATCCCACTCCGCCCCTTTCAAAAAGCCCTGGCTCTTGAGAATTGCTCCGATACGTAGCGCCTGGGCGTTGATGTCGGCGCGCATTACGTCGTCGGCGGTGGCGGGGTTGTAAGGCACCCAACCGTCCGGCTTCTGGTGCGCCATTATTTTCGTGAAGAGAATTTCCATTTTCTCGAAAATGCCCGGTTCGTAGTTGCGCAGCGCGAAAGGAACTTGCCCTTCCAGATAATAGAAGGTTGGGTGCAAATCTTCGGTCAGGGTCTCGATTTCGCAATAATCTTTCCAGTTGTCGTAGACCTTCGCCATCAGCGCCTGCAAATCTTCGGTCAGAAGCTCGGCTGGTACATTCAGCAATGGCGAAACGACCTTGAGGTGGTACGGGCCGTGGGTAGTAGACCACTTCGGCGGGAAAGCCGGAGCGTTCGGGTCGGTCATATAGTGCGAATTGAGCGAGAAGTCAGGAGCAATCAGCTTCGCCAGGTTGGTCAGGAAGAAGCCCAACAATTGCTTGTGCTGCTCGGTTGAAATAAACTGGCTGATGTCCACCAGCCCGCGAATAACCATGCCGATGTCGAAAGCAAAAATCGCAGTATTACGCCAGTCGCCCGGTTCGGGCCGCAAGAACTTGCGGGTCGGCGGCAATTCGCCCTTCTCGTAGTAGCCCTGGAGCCAGTCCAGCGCTTTCTGAGCATTATCCAGCGCATCGGCCTTAACCGCGCCCTCCGATTTGGAGATAATAAAAGCCATGCTGCTCAAATAATAGCCAGTAATTTCCATGTAGACGTATTCTGGCGTACCATCGTCGTTGAGCCAGCCTGCTACGCCACCCGCTTCAGGGCCATCGGTTAGTTGAACCCCCGACTTCAGCAGCCAGTTCTCCATACGTTCGATTACAGTTGGGGTGATGCCCGAAGTTACAGTAGTATTCACAGATAAATTCTCCCATTTGGATTTACGATTTACGATTTACGATTTACGATTGAACATCATTAGCACTATTTCAATTTGATAGAACCATTTGAGTTTAATAATTCGCGTGGCGTTTAGCTGCCACTGCTTAAATCGGTAAATTTCCTAATCGTAAATCGTAAATCGTAAATCGTAAATTGCTAGACTGATTTAAGGACGGAAACGATGCGCCCGGCGGCTTTGCCATCGCCGTAAGGACTGATGGCGTTGGACATAGCATTGTAGGCGTGTTCGTCGTGTATAAGTTCTTCGGTCAGGCTGATAATCTTGGCCTTATCGGAACCAACCAGCTTGACCGTACCGGCGGCCACCGCTTCGGGGCGCTCGGTTTCGTTGCGAAGTACCAGTACAGGTTTGCCAAAGACGGGCGCTTCTTCCTGCACGCCGCCCGAATCGGTCAGCACCAGGTCAACCGCTTTCATAACGTGGACGAACGGCTCATACGAAAGCGGTTCAATCAACTTAATGCGGTCGTGCTTACTCAGGATGCGCGAAACCGGGTCTTGCACGTTTGGATTGAGGTGTACCGGGTAGATAAGCTCCACTTCCGGGTTACGCTGTACAATTTCCAGCAAGGCTTGGCAAATTTCTTCAAACGGGCCACCAAAATTCTCGCGACGGTGCGCCGTAATCAAAATGCGCTTCTTGCTATGGTCAATCGGTTCGAGGTCAGGCTGGGTTGATAAATTTAGCGATTTCAAAAGAGCGGCAGTATCTTCAGTGGGTGGCTGGGCCGCCATCCATAGCAACGAGTCTACCACCGTATTGCCCGTCATCCAGACCATGTGGGCCGGGACATTTTCTGCCAGCAGCGCATCCACCGCCGTGTGGGTCGGCGCGAAGTGGTAACTAGCCAGCACGCCCGCAATACGCCGATTGATTTCTTCCGGGAACGGATTGTAGCGGTCAGCAGTACGAAGACCAGCCTCGATATGACCGACCGGCACATGCTCATAGAAAGCCGCCAGCGCCGCCGCCATTACGGTGGTAGTATCGCCCTGCACCAACACTACATCAGGCTTTTCGGCCCGCAGTACCCCGGCCATCTGCTCGACCACGCGCGAGGTCAACTCGTTGAGGGTCTGACCCGGTTGCATCAAGTCCAGGTCAATATGAGGCTGAATTTGGAAGACCTTTAGCGCCTGGTCTAACATCTGACGATGCTGGGCCGTGATACAAATGCGGCAATCAATCTGGTCAGGATGGCGGCGCATTTCGCGGATGACCGGGGCCATCTTAATCGCTTCGGGGCGCGTACCAAAAACCGCCAGAACCTTTTTCTTCTTTGCCATGTTATACCGATTTCTCCTTAGCGGCAGAATTATTGACTATTTCAGCCGAGGCCGAAGCGCTGCCCGAATCGGCGGCACCGACGGTGCTATTGGCAGGGCTGGCGGTAGCGGTGCGCTTCGAGCGCTCCCATACTCCCGTCTGGCGCTGCGAAACCCAGCGTTTGAACCCGGCGAGTTCGGCCAGATGAATGAACATAAAATAGGCAGGCGGGTAGAGCAACAGACGCGGTTTACATTCGCCCTTTTTATCGAGCTGGCGCAATCCGGCGAGGCCCAACAGGTAGAAAATAACCTGTCCAACCATCATCAGCTTGTAAAACGGCTTGTCGCGCAGTAGTAGCATGTTCAAAATAAACACCAGCGGCACAAGGAACGGCGTAACTACCCAGCGCAACACCCGGTGTGAAACATACTGGAACCAGAGCCGTCCGTGCGCCGGGTTCAGCAATCCAGGCAAGCGGAAGACCGACTGGAAACCACCACAGAAAATCCGGCTGCGGCGCTTGAACTCATCGCGGAGCGAGGCCGAGCCACCTTCCGAAGAAATCGCTTCAGGGTCGTACAATACCCGGAAACCTTTTTCGGCAATCTCCATCGAAATAATGAAATCGTCGAGCAAGCAATCGGCGGGCGGAGGGTTGTAGAGTTCGCGACGAATAGCGTAAATTTCACCAGCCGCGCCTACCATCGAGTCGAAGGTGGTGTCGGCGCGCTTGAGGAAATCCTCATACTTCCAGTAAAGACCTTCGGCGCTGCTGGACGGCGATTCTTCCGACTTCAGGATGCGCTTCGCGCCGCCAACGCAACCTACTTTCGGGTCGGCGAAGTGGCGAACCATGTTGGCGACTGCTTCACGGTTGTACATATTATTGGCATCGGATAGCACAATAATCTCGCCGGTAGCCTGAAGCATAGCCCGGTTGACCGTCGCCATCTTGCCACTACGCGGACGATGAATCAGGATGACGTTATGGCTGGCGTATTTCTCCACAATTTCGGGCGTGCGGTCACTCGAACCGTCGCTGGCGATAATGATTTCGTGGAGTTCAGTCGGGTAACTCTGCTCAAGGCAGTTGAGAATTTTGGCTTCAATTACATCTTCTTCGTTGTAAGCCGCAATTAAAGTGGTTACTTTGGGCCGATAGTTGCTGTCACGTTTGGTAGGACGACCGAAGAAACGGGCAAGCAGGGCAATCAAAACCCCGTATCCAACGTAGGCATAAAATATCACCCCGATGGAGAGCCACAGCAAGAATTTGATAAAAGGCATCAACGAATCTCCCATGATGTTACTAGGTTAAAGTAGAAAAGAGACACAACAACAGCGTTGTTCAAAGCTGGAACTTTAATGAATAATTGTACCAGGGCCAGTTATAAAACTTTTTTGAACTTGTAACTGCTACAGGACGTGGCAGACTCACCACTAAATTTTGTCGCTAAAGGTGCAAAGATTTTTTCGCTTGGTTTTGCTGAAACAATTGCCGACTAAACTACGATGTATTAAATCTTCTATATAAGAATAGCATCTAAACATTACGAGGAACATTAAACTCGCTCTTTAATTAGATTAATAAATTTTAATACCAGCTTCATTGTAACCATTTTTGGGGAGGTTGTCAATACCTTTTTTGCGTACTTTATATGTTTATGCTGGTTAACTGGTCTCAAAACTTATTAAACTGCTGTTGCTATTTGATTATACAATACTTTTCGGTCAAAGGGTAGAGATTGAAAATAAAAATCTTTACACATTTCAAAAACCTCGGCACGATATTTGCACATAAACTTTTATGTAAGAATCTGCGAAAAGAGTGTGCGACGAATGGTAAGTGGATTTTTACTCCATGCGAAGCAAAGGGCCAAGCATTGAGAATTCTTAACAGCAAGGGAAAGGAACAGAAAATTGGCAACAGTAGTAGGATTATTTGAAACTCGTGGTGATGCCGAAGTAGCGATTGAGCAACTTCGCCAGAACGGAATTGATGCCAGCAACATTGGCGTAGTTATGCAAGACCGCGAAGAAATGCGCGATATGGCGACTAATGCCGGAGTAGAAACTGGCGCTGCCGCCGCAACAGGTGCGGTAGCCGGTGGTGTACTTGGCGGTGGATTGGGTCTGGTGTTAAGTGTTATTGGCGCAGTCGCCATTCCGGTAATCGGCCCGATTATTGCGGCTGGCCCTATCGCGGCGGCGCTGGTGGGCGCAGCGACTGGTGCGGCTACGGGTGGTCTTATCGGGGCGCTGACCGAAGCGGGCGTGCCGGAAGAAGAAGCGCAGGTTTATCAGACTGGCGTAGAGCGTGGTGGTGTGCTGGTTACGGCTCACGTAACCCCGGAGCAGGAAATGACAACCCGCTCGATTATGCAGCAGTACGGCAGCCTCGAACCGAGCAACGCTCGTTCGATGTTCGATAGCGACCCGGAATACCGCATGGGCCAGAAGCGCGGCGTTTACAACACTACGACCGAAACGACCTCGACCAGGACGACGGATTACAGTGCCGCTCCTAAAGGCAGCAGCATGGACGAAGCGGCGGGCGGCGCTGGTGGCGCGGTTGCTGGTGGCGTAATTGGTGCAGTAGTCGGCGGGCCAATTGGCGCGGCGGCAGGTGCAGCGATTGGTGGCGCGGCAGGCGCAGGTGCAGCGCACGTTGGTGAAGAACGTGAAGGCAGTAATGTTGGCCCGATGGCTGGCGGTGCCACTGGTGCGGTAACAGGGGCGGCTATCGGTGCTATCGGTGGCCCAATCGGTATGGCGGCGGGCGCGGCGATTGGCGCGGCTGCCGGTGGCGCTATCGGCGACAAAGCGACCCAGGCCGGTAAAGAGGTCGAAGAGAACGTCGAAAATGACGTTCGTACCGTAAGAGATGATTCTGATGTAGTGCGTACCACCAGCACGGACACGGTAAGAAACGACATTGACGTAGTGGATGATGAGATTCGCAATAACGACGACCCGAATTGGCCCGGTACGGGCGACATTCGCACCGACCCCCGCATCAACCGCAACATCTAAATCAATTTTGAATTTTGAGTTTTGAATTTTGAATAAAAAGCAACGGCTCGTTCAGGTGAACGAGCCGTTGCTTTTTGTCACATAACATATTCTTTGGTTTTTAATTTTTTTGCAAAAAAATTAAAAACCAAAGAATTATAACAATAAAAAAGCCCGGCAAGTGGGCCGGGCGATGTTACACAAGACAAGTTAGCAAAAGATAGGGAGGAAGGAGTTGCGCTCGTTCGCTTCCCACCTTTATCCTAACAACAAAGTATTGCCTAAGTTTTAGCTAATTGCAAAACTTTTGCCATATTTTGCTAAAATTCTGTTAAATCTGAGTTTTTAGAAGGAACACAGATGAACACAGATTGGCACAGATAAACACGGATTTTTTGAAGTTTAATTTTATCTGTGTCTATCTGTGCCAATCTGTGTTTCTGTATTTAATCCAGGCTGCGTCCGGCGGTGCGGGCGGCAGGGTTGGCCTGTGCGCCTAGACCCTCGATTTCATCTTCGAGGCCGGCATAGATTTCCTTGAGCCGCTCGATGGTGGAAGCATCGGTTTCCCAGTAACCGCGCCCGTTGGCTTCGAGCAAGCGACCAACGATGCCCTTGAAGGCGTAGGGATTAAGTTCGGTCAGGCGCTCACGCATTTCGGCGTTGTTGACGAAGGTAGAGTCAATGTTGTTGTAAATCCAGCCGTCTACCGCCCGTGCCGTTGCGCTCCAACCGTAGGTGTTGTTGACGCGCACCTCGATTTCGCGCACGCCCTCGTAGCCGTGCTTGAGCATCCCCTCGTACCATTTCGGGTTGAGCAACTTCGAGCGCGATTCCAGTCGCACCATCTCTTCCAGGCTACGAATACCGTTGCCCTGCGATAGCCCGCCACTGGTCGCCGAAAGGCTCTCTGCCATCAATACGGGCGGACGTGACCCGCCGTTCAGACGCTCGACGGTTTTAGTGACACCGCCCAGATACTCGAAGTAGTGGTCTACGTCGGTGATACCGATTTCGGTGCTGTCTACGTTCTGGAAGGTCAGTTGCACCCGGCTCAAAGCGCTTTCCATCAGCTTGCGGGCGCTATCACCCTCAACTTTAGAGCCGTAAACAAAACCCTTGCGGCTCAAGAAAGCTTCGCTCAAATCGCCTTCGTCTTCCCATGCGCCGCTCTCCACCATAAAGTTGACGTTCGCGCCGTAGTTGCCGGGAGCGTTCGAGAAGACACGGGCGACGGCTTCATCAAAACTCGCGCCCTTTGCAATCTCTTCCTGCACGTGTTTCTTGATGAAATTCTGCTCGACTGGTTCGTCGGCCTGAGCCGCCATGCGGACTGCCCGGTCTATCAAATCCATCTGGTTCGGCATCAAATCGCGGAAGATACCACTAACCGTACAGACCACATCCAGCCGAGGTCGCCCCAGCTCGTTCAAAGGCAACAGTTTCACATTGCTGACCTTGCCAAGCTGGTCAGTAGTGGCCCGCGCTCCCATCAGAGCTAACGCCTGGGCTACCCCTTCGCCATCAGTCTTGATATTGTCCGTTCCCCACAAAATCATGGCGATAGTTTCGGGATACTGGCCTTCAGCGAGACCCATATCTTGCCGCGCCCGTTCCAGCATCACTTTGCAGAGCCGTTCGCCGTTGCGCCGCGCCACCGCCGTTGGAATAAGACCCGGATCCATGGCGTGAATGTTGCGGCCCGTCGGCAGCACGCTTGGATTGCGGATAATATCGTTACCGGGCGAAGGCTCGATATATTCGCCGCCAAAGGCCCGAATAAGCTGGCTGATTTCGGTATTGTGCTGCAATGCTTCGGCTACTTCAACTAAATAATCCCACATCGGCCCGCTTTGGGCAACCGACACATTGGCCTCGGCCTGTAGATAACCTGCCCCGGCGCTTTTTGCCACTTCTGCGCCCAATGGCAAACTATTGACAAAAAGGCCAACCGCGTGACGATGAATGTTGGAAAGCCGCTCCCAGCGCGCCAGCGCATCGTTATCGGTGCGGGCAGTGCGGCGCAATTCTTCTATTTTCCAGCCCAGCCCGGTTGCGATTAGTTCGTTCAAAGCGGGCGCTTCATCCTTTGTTCCGGCCCGGCCTCGCGCAAAGCTGGAAATCGAAACCAGGGTATCTGCCAGCATATCGCCGTTAGGCGCTTCGTCCAGGGTATGCAGCCCGGTTGGAATTAGCCGTTCCTCTACTTCCAGCAGGGCACTGAAGAGCGCCAGCACGTAGCCATCCGGGTCTTCTTCCGGCGAAACCTTGACCCGTAGCTCAATTGTCAGGGCTTGCTCTTTAATTGAGTCGAGCAGCATATTGAGCGGGCCGTCATCGTCACTGGAAATAATGCCACTCGCATCAGTTACGCCCAGCGCCGCCAGATTTGGGCGATAGGTTGCATCGGTAGCCACCGTCTTTTTCTTGAAAGTATGGCCCTCGGCTAAAGCTTTGCGGTAAACGTTGATAGTATCTTTAAGCTGCAACAAATTCTGGTACAGACCCGCTACTTCCATCGGCGGCGAAAGATAACTCAGCAACGTCGCAAAGCCGCGCCGTTTGGCAATCGTTCCCTCAGAAGGATTGTTGACGCTGTAGAGATAGAAATTAGGCAAATCGCCGATTAGTCGGCTCGGCCAGCATTTTTCGCTCAGGCCAAGTTGCTTGCCGGGCATAAATTCCATTGCGCCGTGCGTTCCGAAGTGTAATGTCGCGTCCGCGCCCCAAACTTTATCCAGATAAGTATAGAAAGCCGCAAAACCGTGATGGGGCGAGGCATCCTTCGCCATCAAGAGGCGCATCGGGTCATCTTCGTAGCCGAAGGTCGGTTGCACGCTGACCAGCAAATTGCCGAACTGCCGCCCAATTATCTGCAAGCCCAGATGGTCGGAGAGCAATGCACCGGGCGGTGGCCCCCACATCTTCTCGATTTCGTTCCAGGCCGGGAACAAACGCTGGTAATCCGGCACGGCCAGATGAGTGTGCAAATTGGCGGCAGTGCCATACTGATTTGAATTGCCTTCACAGACCAGCACCCGCAATTCGTCGGCATCGGCGGGTAACTCTATATCATAGCCGTCGGCCTTCATCTGCTTCATGAGACGGTAGAGGCTTTCAAAAACGCTCAAATAAGCCGCCGTGCCAGTGTTGCCTTTGTTGGGCGGGAAATTGAACAGCACCACCGCGATTTTCTTTTCGGCGTTCCCAATATGGCGCAACCGCGCGGTACGGGCCGCCCGCGCTGCTAATCGCTTTAGCTCTTCCGGCATGGCGTAAAGAGCTTTGTCCGGCCCACGTTCTGCGCCCGCCGCATACACTCGCGGTTCGCTTGCGCCGTCCAGTTCAGGAATGGCTACCTGCAAAGCAGCTTGCACTGGGTTAAGGCCAGTAGCGTTATTGCGCCACTCGTCTTCGGTCTGGAAGAATAGCGGAATGACCGCCCAGGCTGGGACATTCGAGCGCTCTAACTGGGCAATTGCCGCCGCTGCGTCATTTTCCGCGCCGCCACCGACCAGCGAGAAGCCGCTCAGGTTCATAATCAAATCAACCGTCGGCACGGGTTTTAATTCGCCCTTTTTGTCGCCCTTTACTTCGTCCAGGAAAAATTCCTCAATCGCAGGCCGGAAATCCAGCCCGGCGGCGTAAGCCACTACTGCATCCACGCCCTGGTTATCCAGTTCCCGCACCAGTGCATCAATGTGCTTGTGGTTGCCAGTCAGATAAAAGGCGCGCATGGTGATGAGGCCAATTTTGGGGCGGACTCCTATTTGACGATTGACAATTGACGATTTATTTACAGGGCGTTTTGCCAGCCACTTGTCAAATTCCTTGCGCGACTCCCAGGTTTTGCCGGGCGCGTCGGGATGAAATATGGCGAGGCGTGGGTAAAGAATTGGCTCTTTGACCTTTAGTTTGAGGTGCTTGCCTTCCGGCACGTAGCGGTCAACCGTGTAGAGCAGCAGATTTTCCAGGTTTTCGGGCGACCCATTCAGCCAGTAGACCATGTAGAGCAAATAAGCCCGCAAATCCTGGGCTTGCCCCGGTATCAGCTTCAACACGGCTGGTAACGTCCGCATCATGGCGACCATGCCGCTATGCACGCCCTTCTTGACGGGCTTGCGGGCTTTCAGTTTCTTCTTGTGGACAACTTCGTCTTCTTCACGTTCGCGAGCCTGTTCCTCGACTTTTGCTTCAGCCTTCGCGTCGCGCTTGATAAGTTTGTTGATGCCGCCGACAAAGCCAGTTACTTTGGAGACTGGCCCACTCTTCATAAAGTGCAGCATCTTCTGGAACTCGAAATTGCCCATGCGAATCTGGTTCATGAGTTGCGGCATCGAGTTGAGAATGACCAGCGCCCGCTCTGGCTTGAGCGGCCCATATTTCTTGAGCAAAGCTTCTAGCGGCAGCGCCTGTTCGTTCTGCACAATCATATTAGCGAAGAAGAAATCGGAAGCGATTAAATCCCGCTCAAAGTCGGCCCAGCCGGGCGCACCTTCTTTGAGTTGCTTGCACAAATAAATCTTTAGCTCGATATTCAGCCCATGTTCGCTGCGAACCTTTTTAACGGCCTGTTCCAGCGCATCCAAATAAATATTGTCGAGCAACAAAAAAAGAAACTTCATAACGGGATAATCCTCCCACAATTGAGTGATGAGTAATGAGTGATGAGTAAGAACAATTTGGTCAACTGATGGAGCAGCATCTTACAAGCACGTTTTCCTGTAGGACATTGCTCCGCCAATGGATTTACTCATCACTCATTACTCGTCCTTATTTATCGCTTCCGCTAATACGACGTGATAGAAACCTTTGTTAAAATGCTGCTGGCGCTTGAGTTTGAAGTTGGCCTGATTCAACGCCCGCATTACGGCGCTCATGCCAATTATTTCCAGACTGGTAGCCCGTTGCTTGCGCGGAAATTTGCGGCCCAACCAGTGCATTAATCGCAAGGGACGACTGGCGGGAGCATAGGTAAAAATGATGCGCCGATTACTGGAATGGTCTTGCAGCGCGGCTAGGCTCTGAATAATCCGGCCCAGTTCGGCTTCCGGGTAATAAATCAGCACATCCAGGCAGACTATCAGGTCGAATTTTTGACCAGCCACTTTTCCGGCCACGGTTTCCAGGTCAGAAGCAACAAAATGTAGACGGGAACGCACTTCGGGCGACTGGTCGGCGGCTTGCTCCTGGGCGAGTTGCACCATCTGGTCAGACAAGTCGCAGCCCGTCACGGTGTGTCCGGCCTTTGCCAGCGCCAGCGAAACCATGCCCGGCCCACAGCCCGCATCCAGCACCTTTAGCTGCTGGCCTTGCACGGGTTCTTCGGCCCACCGAATCGCCTGAGCCACCACTGCGGCATGACCTTCGCGCACGGTGCGCCGGATAAACGAGACCGGGCCATCGCCGTAAATTGTGCGCCAGCGTTCAAAGCCGCCCGGCCCAAAATATTCGCGCAACCCCGCTTTTCGCGCATCCAGCACCGCTTCCGTCCGCTCTGCCGTCATAACCACTTTTCCTTCTTGCTTGAAAAAATTTCCAGAAAAAGGCCGCCTGAAACCCTCGGACAAAACGCCGCTATTCAGGATAATCTTTAAAACTTTGCCAATCTCAAGAATTAAACAGGAATTTGAACACTGGGTGATGCTTACCGCAACAGCAAGCGATAAAACAGGCTACTCTGCGGCTTACCCTTAATTTAACAAATCTAAATAAAGTCGTCTGTAGTTGGTACTACCAAAGAAGCGCTCAAACAGTCAGTTTTGATTATTAGGGGTATTGTAACAACTCGCGCCCGTCACGCCCCTTTACGGGGTGTGAGGTACGAAGCATCTGTGGTTGTCAAAGTAAATTAGTGCGGGTAGAGCCGAGACCCTTCCTGCGTCAGGGTGACAGGCCCGGCAGGGTGAGTTGTCAGGTTACTTCTAGCTAAATTCTGGGTCGGGGCTGGGGAGGCCAACGAAGCGATAGCCTTTGCTGCGCTCGGTGAAAATAAAGCGGGGGTTTTGGGCATCATCACCGAGCTTTTCGCGCAGGTGACGAATATGCACTTTGAGGTAATCGGGTGCGTCGCGATATTCTGGCCCCCAGACTTTGGTCAAGAGAAAATCGTGAGGCAGAACCTGACCAGGATTAGTAGCCAGAAAATAGAGCAAGTTATATTCAGTCGAAGTCAACCGCACGGGCGCGCCGTTGAGCAAGACGGTTTTGTTGATAAAATCAATCCGCAAATTATTAAAATCCACGTGCGAACGAGCCAATGCCGCCTTGCCCCGGTTAGTCCGGCGCAACAGGGCGCGTACACGAGCCATTAATTCGAGGGGACTAAAAGGCTTGGTAATATAATCGTCCGCCCCGGCTTCTAGGCCACGCACCTTTTCGATTTCCTCGTCGCGCACAGTCAGGAAAATAATCGGCACCTCCGACGAAATACGCCGCACCGTCCGGCAAACTTCCAGCCCGTTCATACCGGGCATATTCATATCGAGGATAATCAAATCGGGGGCTTCGGCGTGAAAAAGTTCCAGACCGCCCGGCCCATCCTCGGCGCTCAAAACTTCCCAATCGGGCGAATTGAGTTTTAGCCCAACGCCGATTACTTCTACCACATCCGGCTCGTCATCTATGACAAGTATCTTAATCATGAGTAAGTTTCTGGTTTCTAGTTTATGGTTTCTAGTTTCTGTAGACCATTAGATAATCTTTGGTAGGGGCGGGGTTTCCCGCCCAATTTAGCCTGGCAAGCAAGTTGGGCGGGGAAAACCCCGCCCCTACCGATTCTAAATCATCTTCTGATGGTTTCTAGTTAGCGAATTTTCAGATTTTGCTATTTGAACTTGAGACGGGCTTATTAGCATAATTCTCTAATTGCTGGCCTGGATTTAAACCAGAAACTCGGCCCGTAGGGTTGCCCTGTGGGAGAAACTCGGCACTAGAAACTGTTTCTTTCGGTAGACTGAAGCAAAAGACGCTACCCATGCCAGGGGTGCTTTCGACCCAGATGCGCCCGCCGTGTAGCTCGACCAACGAACGAGCGATAGCCAGCCCCAAACCTGTGCCGGTCTTGCTGCTTTGCTGGCTCTGGCTGCGATAAAACTTGTCGAAAATCAGCTTCTGTTCGCTCGGCTCGATGCCTGGCCCGTTATCTCTGACATATAATAACACTTCACCCGCTTTTTCGCACACCTGCACCTCGATATGCCCGCCACGCGGCGTGTAGCGATGGGCATTGGAAACCAGATTAGTGATAACCTGCTCCAGGCGGCGGCGGTCAGCGTTTAGCGAGGGCAACGAAAGCGGCAAATCGGTTTGGATGGTCTGGCCCTTGTTATCGGTGAGCGGACGCATCGAGGCCACCACATCATTGACCACTTCGGCAAGCTGGGTGGGCCGGAGCGAAAGGCGCAGCCGTCCATTTTCGAGCTTCGCCAAATCCAGCAAGTCGGTCACTAATCCGTTGAGGCGCTCGGTGTTGCGGTCAATATTTTTGTAGAGCGTCAAGGCGGTAGGACTGACATCATCGGCGGGCTGCGACATCAGTAAAATATTAGAAGCCTTAATCGAGGTTAGCGGCGTGCGAAGTTCGTGCGAAACCGCCGAAAGAAAATCGCTTTTCATCTGTTCCAGTTCTTGCAAACGGGCGACGTTCTGGCGCTCCATTTCGTAAAGCCGGGCGTTTTTGATGAGCAGCGATAAATGGCGACCCAGCGCCGCCAGTAATTCCTGGTCGCTCGTGTCGAAAGCCGGGCCAGCCTGCCGGAGCAAGGCCAGCGCTCCATTTGGCTCGTTATCCGAACGCAACGGAACAATCAATACTGCCGATTCGGAGGCTTCTTCTAACAAGCTTTCGGCTGGCTCAGTGGTTTCAGTATTTTCTTCGGGCAAAGATTGTGGCAAAGGAAAGCGCAAGGGTAAACCAGTCTCCAAAACTTTATCCAGATCGGCCCGGCTCAAAACCAGCGGCCCAACTTGAATTAGGTCACTTTCGTCTTCGCGCAAGTCGTTTTCGGCAGGCTTAAAGGCATCGTCTATGCCGTACCAGACCGAAGCGGGTTGCCAGCCGCCGTTTTCGTCTCGCTCGGCCAGCCACCCCACACAAGCATCTACATCCAGCACGGCGGGCAAAGCTTCCATCGCACTCCGCATCAATTCTTCAATATCGAGGCTGGCATTGAGCCGTTCACTAAGTTGGTTCAAGGCGGAAAGGGCATTGACCTGATGATTTAGCTGGGCCGAAAGCGCCTGTTCGCGCCGGGCCAAATCGCGCTGGTGCTTGATAGCCCGCACCATCGAGCCACTTACGCTGGCGACGATAAACATGGCGACTACCTGGCTCATCACAATCGTGATAGTCAGTTCAGTCCACTTCTGGCCCGAAATAAGCAAAACCGCCCCAGCGTACAGCACGCTGACCAAAGCGGTAAAACTCAAAATATTACTGGCGCTAAAAATCAGGGCAGCTTCGGCAATAATCAGGTAGGAAAGAAACTGGAACGGGCTGTATATGCCGCCATCCAGCCCAATCACTACGGCGACGGCAACGGCATCCAGTATCGCAATCCAGGTACGGCCCTGTTCGCTGGTGAAGTAGTAGCGCAACCCCCCGAACAGCCCGGTGAAAATCGCCATCAGGCCCGCCATCTGCAAAACATGGGCAATTTGGGTCACGCCGCCGGAATTACTGCCCGCTACATACAGCCCGATTGCCATGCCCAGGCCCACCACCAGCCAGCGCAACAAAAAAAAGACCCGCTCCACCGAAAAAGGCACATCCAAATCGCGCCCAGTAACTCCGGCAGCGCGAATACGCTCTTTCAAAGCCGGGCCAACTGGCAATAGGGCAATCCGAATTTTGGGGCTAGGCTGGGATTGGGTTGCCACCGCTTTACTCCTGTTTCCGAGAAATGGATAAATCGGCGGCAGCATCGGGGCTGGGTTTTTCGTCTTGCCAGTCGGCTTCTTCCCAGATAGCGCCAGGGTCAGAACTCACGAGGGTAGGTGGCTTAAGTTTTTCTTGCTGCTTTTCTAATTGCTGTTGCAACGCCTTTTCGCGGCGCTCTTTGTAGTTGAGGAAGTAGTACAAACGATTACCTGCCAAAAATCCGAGGAAGGCCGGGAACAAAAAAATCGCCATATCAAAAGCCGCGCCAACATCGGGAACGTCGGCAAAGCCGAAAATACTTACCCGCAACTGGGCCAGACTGAACCAGCAGAACACAAAAACGTCCAGGCCCACAAAAACGGATGTAGCTAATTTGATGGTCTTGTTCATAGAGTTATCAGTAATCAGTAATCAGTCGTCAGTTTTCAGTTGCAGAACCTTCGCTTGAAACTCAGAGTAGTAGCGATAGGCGGCAACCGACCTATTTTAGTCTGAAAGTGGTGGTTTGGGCAAGTGCGTTCGGCGCTGAATTAAGTGGGGTTGCAAAATAATAAATGAAGTTACTGCCGCGCCCAATAGCCTAAATCGTGGCGGACGAGTTCTTCGCAGAGCAGGTCTTCATTGCAGGGGAGCATGTGCGGCATAGTTATGTAAACCTGGGCGCGGTACTGCGGCAGTTCGGCTTCGGGGACACCGACTGATTTTAGCAGTTCGTATTCTTCCTTGCGGGCGCGGCTGTAGCCGTATTTGTTGTTCAGTTCGGCGTGGAAAACGACGGGCTTGCGCGGGTCGAAGCCGGAGCGTAGCAGCATCCGGGCGCAACGGGCCACCGCGTCGTGCAGACGGTCACTTTCGGCTTGCGGCAGATATAGCAATTTCGGGTCGAGTTGGATACCCACCTGACCGTGCTGGCTCGTACCGCCTGAAACATAACCCATCAGACTAATCGGGCGACCCCGCAGTACCTGTTCAATCTGGTCTACCGCGTACTGGTCATCCAGCACACCCAGAATATTGCGGGCGTGGTGTTCCAAAACGCCATGCTGTTCCAACGTTGTGCCGGGCAGAATACCGGCGGCAGTCGAGAAAGTAAACTTGCCCAGCACAAAATTGCCCTTGAAATCGCGGGCATCCCACAACTTGCCGGAAGGACTATTTAGTTCGCCAAAAAATTGAGCCGCCCGGATAAGGGCGGCCCGCGCTATTTCTGGATTAATGCCCGAAAACGGCACAATCGCCGCCGTCATCTCGCGTATTAAATCGTGGGTAGTCTCCGACAATTCCTGCTGCATTGCTCTTTTTCCCAAACCGCCTTTTGACCGAATGTTTTTTCTTGCTTGCCTTGCCTTTGTTGGACTGGCTAACTTGCGCGTTATAAACGCTACGTACAAGTGTTAATTATACACTTTTAATGCCACCAAAGCAAGAGAAAATGTATTACATTTCAATTTAGTTATAGCACTGGCTGGCGCGCTAGGCGATTGGGAATAAGGCTACAAAGGATAGGCCATAGGTCGTATCATCTTTTGGTCAAGACCGCCCTGGAATACCCACAGGGCAACCCTGTGGGTATTCCAGGGCGGTCTTCATTTGCGTACTAATTTGAAGGGTAAGACTAACTCCTCTTTACGAATAATTCTTGCTTAGTTCAGCTTATCTTATCGGAACAGGATTTGACTAAATTTGGCGGGGCTGGTAAAATAGGAAATGTGAATTTTAACACGATTAATTGTGAACTAATAAGGAATAGGGGCTATAACTTAAAAGTAATACAGCCCTTGTTCCGGGTTCGATAAGAAATTTTGAACAGAAGAAATTTTGAAAGGAGCGCAATCCTGATGGGAGTCGGTACAGTAGCAACCGAAACCAAAACGCTGAAAGTCGGCGATTTGGCCCCGGATTTTACCCTCCCGGTAGCTAACAAGGATATGGTCGGCGGACAAGCCACCTTCACCTTGAGCGAATACCGGGGCAAAAAGAACGTGGTACTGGTATTCTACCCGTTCGCCTTTACCCCTGTCTGAACGGCTCAAATGCCCGCTTACAACGCTGATCTGGCGACGTTTGAGGGATATGATGCCCAAGTTGTGGGTATCTCGATTGACAGTGTTTTCTCCAATTCAGCCTGGGTCAAAAGCCTTGGCGGTCTCGATTATCCGATTTTGAGCGACTTCTGGCCGCACGCCGGGGTAATTCAGAAGTACGGTATTTTGCGCGATACCGGCCAGTCCGAGCGCGCCATCGTCATTGTGGACAAAGAAGGTAAGGTTGCTTACATTGACGTTCACGACATCAGCCTCCAGCCCGATAACGAAGATTTGTTTGAAGAACTTCGCAAGATGTAATTTTGCGGGCTAATAAAGTTGCGGGGGTCCCGGAAATTGAGGGGAGCGCGCGACAGTTTTTTGCTAATTTTAGGGTTTACTTTGCATTTGTTAATTTTTTAAAAAAAATTTAAAAAAGATAAGCAAACCCGAAAATTCCCCAATTAACGTGGCGCGCTTCCCGGAAATCCAGGGACGCGCGCAACTTTATTAGCCCGCAAAATTACATCTTGCGAAGTTCTTCAAACAAATCTTCGTTATCGGGCTGGAGGCTGA
>JBBQXW010000054.1:0-29090 GCA_038209275.1 Chloroflexia bacterium
CCCTCGTACTACCGAACGCTATCAAAAGCGCAAACTAAACCTGGATAACAACGCAGTCGATTTTGTGCGGTTTGATTAGGATACTTTGTTCAAATATTCACCAGAAAGCGCCCGAAATTTCTGAGAAATTAATCAATGACCAATATGCAAGAAAGTTAATTTTGGGGAATGTCGGAACTAGAAGAGGTAAGGCCGAATCGCATAGGCATTATTTACAAAGGCTCGGCCCCGGCTTACGAATCAGGCGAAAATCCTGGATGTCAGTCCACATCGCTTCTTTAATTCTTGGGTCGGGTGCTACTGGGTACAGTTGTAGCGCCATCAGGCGGGCTTTTAGGCCTGCCTCTAGCAACTTCGGGTCAAAAGAATATTCGTAAAATTTATCATCGTGGTTGAGCGAAAGATATAACGCACCTTTCGCCGGAATATTCGCTCCTTCAAGTTCATAGGAAACCTGTAGCTTGCGGTTAAGAATTTCGGGGGATGCAGCCATCCGAATATAAAACTGGCTATAATCGGCCAGGCAAATATTTAGGGCCTGTCGGCTACTAAAAAACGCCTCAGTGCTGATGGCTGACCAACGGTTGGGCGAGACATCGGTCAGATGCTGTAAACCACTAATCGCCCATTGAGCCGAATTATTCAGATCGAACTTCAAATCCCGGTCGCTAGTGTTGACTATAAAAGGCTGTTGGGCCACTGCTATAGCTGCCGGGTCATCACTTACTTTGCCCTTTAAGTCCAAATCAATATAGGGGTAGCGGTACATGGCCCAATCGTGAGCCAGATTAGCCCCCGGTTTGGAAGTCAGTCGCAAAGTAATAGTTTGACCGGAATATTCCTTAAGCGAAAAACTCAACGGTTGCCATTGTTGCACGTCGGGGGTCGCCCGGCGGCTGTACACTAATTTACGGGCTTTCCCCTGCTCCACATAAATCTCAAATGTTACCCCATCACCACCAGAATCTTTAACAATAGATTGACTAAGGGCGACGGCTGAGTAAAAATCGGCCCGTTCCAGGTTGGACGGCAGATGAAGCGTCCACAGAACGGCCTGGGGACTGTGCATATACAGATTAAGATGTTTGTACGAATTCCAGGGTACTTGGTTAACCGTCAAATCCTCCGACCAGGTTATACCGGGCAAATCGCTCTGCTGCTCCAATTGGACATTGTTAAAGGGGTAATCACCTTGCAAAATCCACTGCTGGTGCGGGGCAAACACCGACAACTCGTGCTGTTCCAAGCCTTTGCCCAAAATCTTTACAAACTCAGGATTGCCCTGTTCCCATTGGAATAACAATCCCTCGCAAATCGGCGGCGCAACCTGGTAATGGCGCAGGCAGGAAGCCGAAGCCGGGGTACGGGCATAAAGATAAAAGGCTTTATCATCAAAAGTTACATTGGACGATAAATAGAGAAAAATAAGGGTTCCCAGCAGTCCTACGCTCCATAGTGTGCTTACTCCAAAAACGAGTTGATTGGCTCGATTACTAAGGGCAGGTCGGTTGACCCACATTACATACACCAGGCCCACTAATCCGATCCAGTAATAAATAAATAGCGTAGTGTACCACGAGCTAATTGCCGGAGCGCGAAACAGCCCGACCTGAAAGGTGGTTAATAGCCCGAAGACGAATAATACCAGCGCCGGTAAAGCCTGCACCACTATCGCTCTATTTTTCCAGGCGGCTAAAGCCAGGAGAGCCAGGGTTATTACCCCAAACCCAAACCCAAACCATCCGGCAGTTAGGGCCATCGGGTTTTGAGTAGCGTCAAAATTGTTGCCGATATTATTAGAAAAAGACCAGCCTAGCGCATTCAGTACATATTCAAAACCGAAACCGCTTCCCCGATTGGCAATACTATCGGTAAAAGCCGAACGCGCTAAAACCAAAAAGTACAAATAGGGCAGGGCCGCCACTGCTCCGCCCACAACGACCACAACATAATGCCAGACCCGGCGGAAATTAAAAAAATACAGTCCGCCCAGCACTATCGGCCAGACTAACAGGCCCATTGCCCCCGACCAGGTTGCCAGAAAACCACCGCTTATAATTAAGGCAATTCCCAGCTTCCGCCCGCCAAAGCGTATCAGCGCCCATATCGCCAGTGCAAAACCGAATAAATTAATTGCGAAGGCGACCGCAGGTTCGCCAAAACTAAAATTGTTGAGTTGCGATGGCGAAAAGACCAGGGCAGATAGAATGGGCAGTACCAGCCAACGGGTAAAATTTTTTTTGAAATAGGTGAAAGTATCGTAAATCAGGAACAACCGTAAGCCAGCCAGGGCAATCGCAAAGTATAATTCAACATAATTATTCCAGTGGAACACAATAGCAATTACAAAACTGACCAGAAAAGGAAAAATCAGGCAATGGGTAGCCAGGAAACTATCATGGAAAAACTGACCGGGCCATTCAAAATCATTTCTCAGTATTTGATCGTAAGATTTAGCATAATTATAGTAGTCGTTTGAAATATTGTCAGCCCCGTTGGAAGCTATGAAAATAATCAGGCGAATTACCGGCAGCAGCGTCAGAACTGCCACCAGACCTAGTCCCGCGAATTTAGCTAATCGCACCAACCAGAGCTGCAAGTCTAATCCGGTCAAGCTTCTCGGTTTGTTTAGCACTTCTACTTTCAAACTAGCTTTCCTGTTTCATTATTTTATGACAAAACCTTAGCACCACTACAATCAACCCAATTTGCCAAACTGTTTTCTGCTTGTCAAGGTAAAATCTGGAGTTGTTGGATACCAAAACTAAAACAGCGCGTATCGGGACTTTTGTTATCGAACTCTATAGGCCGTGAACAACCCTGCACGGCATGAAATTCCAAAATATTCTGACCGGGGTTTAGCTTGATTTTGCCCAAATCTACTTCTTGTGTAACCCAGGCTTTAGGAAAATCCATACTTTTGATTATCTGACCATTAAGGCGCACTTCCAGGGTCATCGGCTTAAGGTAGGGCATTGCCATAAAGCGCAGGTTTTGTTCTTCCGCCACTGGAACTTCTATAAGTAATTGACCGTCTTGCTGAACCGAGCGTTCCAGGCGACCATCGCGCAAACCAATGCCTTCCAGCCATCCTTTCCCGATTTTAAAGCGATAATTAGCCAATTGAGGCTGGTCTTTGGCCTCGATGTGCCAAGCCACTACTCCCTCACCAGGGCTATCATAAAATGGGGCAGGCAAATTATCATCCAGAAATTTACGCATCCAGTTGTAAGTAGTAGGTTCTAAAATATTGCGGTGCAAAACTATATATTCAATACCGCTGTTGCGTAGTCCACTCTCAAAATTAACATCAATTGGATAAATATCGCCCTTCAGACTTTCTGGTTTAGGGCCGGAGAGAGTAACAAAGGCTTCCAGATAGGGAATACTCGTAACCGAAGCACTCATTTGCGGTGTAACCCGCGAAATGTAGCCGCTTACCAGACGCTTGTGATGAATAGTTTGATAGTAATGGTAGGAGCCGAGCGGGAATACTGGCAGGTCTAACAGCAAACCGTTACCCGGTTGGGCGGCAATTTGCTGGTAAACTGGCGAAGTTTGGAACGGGCTATGCGCTATACTAAAACCGAAAAGGAGGCTCTCGCTCAACGAAAATAGCAAAACCAGGCCGGTTAGCACCACTAAAACCGCTTTGTAGCGTAATTGCGGCCTACCAAAGCGGCTAATTAAACTATTTACCCCAAAGGCGGCTAAAACACACAGCGCCAGTAGCGGCACTATCGCTAAACGGTTGGGGCCACGATAGTTAGACAAAAAAGGCCAGTCGTAGAGTAGTTTGTAAAAGGGTGAACCAAAAAGGGGCTGACCGGCGACATAGACCTTTGGCCCAAACGAAAGTAACCCCCCAAACAGGGCCAGCCCTAACCAAAAAAGAGTAGTGCGGGTACGGTTCTGGCGGAACACAAAGCCAATTCCCGCCAATAAAAGGGTCATATAACCCAGGAAAGCGCTTTTCTCAACCGGGTAGGGTGAACGCATAGAGTTATAAATCGGCCTGGTTAAATCTCCAAAGGTAGGATTATATTCGTTGGGTAGTACATAGCTCAGCAAATCGGCGGAAAGAATTTCAATCGAACCTTCGGAATAAAGTTTGGCCGTCTGCTGTATATCTTGATCTACCTTCAGGAAGCCATGAAGCGGAAACCAGACAATCGCGACGGTTACAACCAGCACCAAAACGCCCAGCGTTAGATGGCGAACTTGTTTAAACCAACTGAAATCAGTGACCAATTTCCAAACCAGGAAAAACAAACCAAAAGGCAAAGCAAAATAAGCCAGGTAATAAGTATCAGAAAAGCATACCAGCGCCAAACTTAGTCCGGCTAAAGCAGCATTTTTGATATTGGGACGGCGGTAAAAGACAAAAACGCGCCAGGCACAAAACGGCAACCATTCCATCGTCGCCAGACCCATATGGCCCGTAGTACGGGCGAAGTGGTAGGTGGAGAAAGAATAAAGAAAACCAGCCACAAAGCAGGCGATTTTGCTTTTGACAAATTCTCCCGCCAGAAAATACATGGTAAAGCCGCTCAGGATAAAGCTGGAGAGAAGCAACAGATTGTAAGCCGCCACCGGGCTGACCAGCCATTGCAAAGGCAAGGCGATTAGTTCATTAAAGAAGCTAACTACAAATATTTGCACCTGGGGAAGCAAACTAAAAACAAGGTTGGTATAGGCGGGATCTTGCCCAGTTTCGATAGCCTGTTTGAACCACCATAACAGCCAGACAAACCAGAGATGGTCTCCATCCCCACCTAAGCCGACCAATGATTTATCTAATTCAAAAATGAGTGGATGGGTTAAAACCAGCGCGCACAAAGTGTAGAGCAGTAAACTTACACCCCACTGATAGCGCCCCAGGGCCGGATTATGCCACCATCCTTTGAGCGAAGTAGCAAATTGGCTTGCTTTTGGCTGTTGCTCATCAAGCTTGCTTACCATCTATTTAATCAGGGCTTTCGAGCTATAAGCAGAATAGATACGCCAAACGGCGCATTAAACCGACGCAATAAAGGCGCTTCGGCCTTGAAAATGGTCTTGAGAATCTCGTTCGACCAACCGGGATGCAGCCCGTTTTCGTTTTGAATGGAAGTATTATAACGGCGCAATACCTTCAAAGCCATGCGACCACTGTAAATTACGGGAAACAAAAGAGTGTTAGCATAAGTCAATCGCTCTGCCACTAAACCACTGCTCTCCGCCACCTTGTGTAGCTCCTGGGCTACATAACGGCGTTTATGGCTGCTTACTTCATCCTGCAAACTCCACAAAAACATATAAGCTGGTACCAGAATTACGGCCCGGCCTCCTGGTTTGAGAACACGCTGAATTTCCTTTAGCCCGGCTAAATCGTCATCTAAATGCTCGACTATATCCAGAGCAGTAATCAAATCGAAGCTGTTATCGGCAAAGGGCAAATGTTCCATAGGAGCCATTACCAACCGATGGTGTCCTCGTTCCTGACAAAATTTCAAGGCCACCGGCGATAAATCCACTCCGGTGGCAGTGCCATATTTAGCCAGGTATTGCATATTCAAGCCCGTACCGCAGCCTACATCGAGTATGTTCAAATCCTGGCGGTTTTTGTAAAACTGGTCAATCTGGTCTAACACCAGATTGCGCCGCCCGACAAACCACCAGTGCGATTGTTCGCTATGGTAGGTATTTTCGTATACCTGCAATTCCATTGTCATAAAAACTAAACCAATTCTCTTTCTCTAGCACTAACCATCTGTAACAATTAGGCATCGGGTAAATCTGCGACCCTTCCTGTGTCGGAGTTACAGGTGCGATGCGGCTCAACTAATTTCTAATTTTCAGCCAGTGCTTTCGCAGCTTCAGTGGTTAAACTAGAAACTGGCTTCACGCTCTGGCCGCGCCACGAATTTTGATTACGCCAGCTAAGCTCTACCTGCTCTAAACCGGCCCGCTTGAACCAGCCCATAAAATCCTCGCGCTTGATGTAAAACGCGGTTGGGGCTACCAGGTGGTCGTAGACAATCGTATGGTTGTGGCGAAAATTAAAGTCACTGAGATGATAAAAATAAGAGTTGTAAAATAAATATTTACTAAAACGCTTGAGGAAAGAGATTTTATTAATCGGCCTGTATACCCCTTTCAATAGCGCCTGCATAACACCGGCGGGAATATAGGACAGATAATAAAGGGCCTTATGCGGCAACCGGGCGGTCAGCAACTTGCGTACCGGGTCAATCGCGTAGTGGATAATGCCGTTATTCTCGTGACCATAGACCCAGGCAAACATTGCCCCGCCCGGTTTGACCGTTTCGACCAGGGCGTGAAAAGCTCCTTCCGGGTCAGGAGTGTGATGCAGTACTCCGATGGAGTAAATAAAATCGAACTGAGCTTGCTGATGACGGCGGAAAGGTAGCCGGAAGATGTCGGCCTGGACTATATGGGTGTTGGACAGGCTGCCAGTATTATAGTAAGCCGTTTCAACTGCGGCACTGAGGTCAATACCAATTACTTCTTTAGCGCCGAATTGACTGGCCCAGTAGGTATGGCGACCAATTCCGCATCCGGCATCGAGTACAATTTTTCCCTCAAAGAATTCGGGCTGGATTGGCTTAACCCAGTCCAAAAACTGCTCCCGGTACTCATCATGCAATTCGGTAAATTCTTGCCACTGCCAGCCAAAGGCGCTGGCAGTCTTTTCCTTATCCATTTCCAGGCTATCCGGCACCATACGCGGCACACCTCGCAATATCTGGTAGCGGTGATGACAGTTCCGGCAAGTTAGCTCCCCGCTAATAATTTCGCCATCGGGCCGGGCCTCCTGCACTCGCAGTTCGAGTTCTTCCTGGCAAAGTGAGCAGACCAGGTAATCAAGTAAGCGTTGTTTCATTCAAATTAACCTATTTTAAAATTAAACATTCCAGCGTTCTCGCCACAATTCAAAAATCAGCAAAGTCCAGAGTGGCTTGCGATGGTCGTGCGTTCCGTTGAAATGGTCTTGCATCAAGGTTTTAATTTCGGCGTAATTAAAAAGGCCAGCCTCGCGCACTTTTTTCTCGGTAAAACTATCTACCAGCAAATCATGCAACTCGCCTCGGAACCATTTGGCGACCGGCATATTAAAGCCCTTTTTCTTACGGTACAAAATATTAGCCGGTAGGTAAGGCGCGAGGGCTTTTTTGAAGAGATATTTACTGGTAGTATTCAGGCCCAAATTTACGCCGGGAAAACCCGCCTTGAGCTTTAGCTCCAGGGGCAGGCAACGCACATAATCCACGAAGACCTGATTGAGCAATGGCACCCGCACTTCCAGCGAATTTGCCATACTTGCCCGGTCTACCTTGGCTAAAATATCATTTTCAAGGTAAAGTTTGGCATCCAGATACATGACGCGATTAAGCGGATTAGTGATATTAACCGCCCGGTTATGCTGTCGGACTGGTTCCCACATATCAATTGTACTGGCAGTATCTAATACCGCTGGAGCCAGTACCCGGTCAACCATTGGCGGCGACATCGAACCCAGCCAGATATGGTGTCTTACTTCAGGCGAATATTTCATGCCGTTGATAAACCGTTTGGCCTTAAAATCGAGGCTGATGTTGTTGTTGGAGACGGGCAAACGGTTGACCAAGGCCGGAATAAGTTGCTGGTTCAGCAGACGGGGTAGCCGTTTGTAGTAACTGGCGGCAGCATGGGCCTTTAAAGTGGGATACCCGGCCAGAAGCTCATCGCCACCATCACCACCCAACGCCACCGTTACATGTTGGCGGGCGAAGCGGGAGAGTAAATAGGTTGGAATAATCGAGCTATCCGCCATTGGCTCATCCAGCACTTCAGCCAGTTGAGGAACCAGTTCCCATAACATTTTGGGTTGCAAAGTCATCTCATGATGGTCAGTACCGAGATGTTGAGCTACCGAGCGAGCGTATTTGGATTCATCAAAGCTTGCATCTTCAAAGCCAATCGAGAAACTATTGACCTTACCAGGAGTAAGCTCACTCATCATTGCTGCTACTGCACTGGAATCCACTCCACCCGAAAGAAAAACCCCCAGTGGTACATCGCTGATGAGTTCCAGGCGAACGGCTTCTCTGAGCGCATCAACCAGGCCACTTTCAAACTCAGCCTCCGATTTTGCGCTGCGGGCATAATCGGCAGAGTGTTCTTCACTCTCGGTCAACGATAAATCCCAGTACTGTTGAACCTCAAGCTTGCCGCGCTGCCAGGTCAGGTAATGACCGGCAGGCAACTTATAAATTCCTTCAAAAATAGAGCGGGGGGTCGGCACATATTCATAGGCCAGATACTGGCGCAGAGCTACCGGGTCGAGGTGGACATTTCGGCGCACGGCGGGGTGCTTGAGTAAGGCTTTTAATTCAGAGCCGAAGTAAAGGCAGTTTTCGGCAACGGTATAATAGAGCGGTTTTATGCCCACCCGGTCACGAGCTAACAGCAACTGTTGGCGCTCTTTATCCCACAAACCCACGGCGAACATGCCGTTTAACTCGTTAAAACAATCAAAGCCCCACTGCTCATAACCATGAACAATGGTTTCGCCATCGCCACCAGTTTTGAACTGGTGGCCCAGCGCTAACAGGCGAGTACGTAATGCCTGATAATTATATATCTCGCCATTGAAAACCATTGAAATAGTGCCGGTTTCGTTGGTGAGGGGCTGCGGACTACCATCCACATCTATAATCGCCAGGCGACGCATCGCCAGCCCGATGCCCGCTTCACTCAAAGCCCCAAAACCATCCGGGCCACGATGAAGCAGGCTATGACACATTTCAAGCAATTCAGCCCGCGCTACTTCCTGGGTTGGGTCTGCTGGGGATATTCCACAAATACCACACATTTGGTTAGTTTAACTCCTGGTTTGTAACAGCGGTTTTGTGATGACCATTCGAATAGTGGTAAGGTTGAGATAAATCTTCAGCGTGGGTCTTCTCCTGCACCTGATCCAGGTTTAAGGTATCACGCACCACATAAGTGCGTTTGCCCTGCGATTCGTACCAGGTGCGTACCTGCATTTCGGCTAAAAGGCCCAGTACTACAAAGTTCAAGCCTACCAGAAACAAGAACACTGCCAGAAGTAGGAAGGGGTTGCGGTGCGCCCAAATTTTGCGAAACCATTTATGATACAAAACTAACAGACCACTGAGTACGCCACCCAGTATACAGCTAAAACCCAGCCCGCCAAACATATAAATTGGTTTGGTGGAATAACTCCCCAGGAATTTTACAGTGGTCAAATCCAGCAGCACTTTCACAATGCGCCAAAGCCCGTACTTGGATTTACCGTAAATACGGGGGTGATGAACTACTTCCATTTCGGTAATCTTCGCTCCGGCCCAATAAGCGTAAGCCGGGATAAAGCGATGCATTTCTCCATAGAGCCGAGACTGTAAAAAAACCTCTCGACGGTAAGCCTTGAGGGTGCAGCCATAGTCGTGCAAATGCACGCCAGTCACCGAAGAAATGATGCGGTTGGCAACTACCGAGGGGAGTTTGCGCTTAATCAAAGCATCATGGCGATTTTTGCGCCAGCCACTTACTACATCATAGCCTTCATCGAGCTTGGCTAACATGCGTGGAATATCGTTCGGGTCGTTTTGAAGATCGGAGTCCATCAAGACTATATAATTGCCACGAGTGGTATCGAGTCCGGCAGAAATAGCGGCAGTCTGACCAAAGTTACGCCGGAAACTAATTACCTTTAAATTATGGTCTTTGGCAGCTAATTGCTTCAAGACCTCATAACTTCCGTCAGTGCTACCATCATCCACAAAAATCAGCTCATAAGATTGATCCATTTTAGTGACCACTTCTTGCAAGCGATTATATAAGATAGGCAAATTCTCAGCTTCATTGTAAACCGGTAATACAATGGACACAATTGGTGTTGTACTAGCTTTCAACCTTTTAAACCTCGCTTTGGATGACTAACCTTATACCCAATTTGTTTACGTTGTCTGGTTTAAGGCAAATTCAACTATTATTACCTCATAGACCATTTCCCGCAAATTTTGATACAAAAGGAAATCTATAAAGTTAATTTGAAGAGCAGCTCAATGTTAGTTAATTTCTGATAAGCTAATTAGCTTGAGTATTTGAAGACAAACTTAGTAAGTACAAATTTCGCTAACGGCCTGCTAATCATATCACAAGGGTTGGACTAGGTGCAACTATTCTTAAAATAGAGGAAGCTATTACTTAGAAGGTAATTTTCGTAGGGTCGAATAGCATACACCCTGAACGGCTTGCCAGGTCAAAAGGGCGTATGCTACTCTTGGCGGTTTTAGTTGGGCTACTCGGTTTCTTGCGGTAGCGTTGTAAAATTTAATTTTGACAAAGTATTATTCTATGGCTATAATGAAATAACTTAGCATAATTTTAGCCAAAATTTTTCAGTTGATTTTTACTAGACTCTGCTTGCTATCATCAGAAAAACCACCATAGGTTGTATGTATGACTATCAATCCCAGTTACGCCTGGGATTTTCTGTTGTAAAGACGGTTGCAGTTCCGGCTTCATCAAATGTTGGTGAAGGATAGAGTAGAAATGGTGATTATTTTTCTAGGAGAAAGCCAAAACAAGTGATGCTAACTAATTTGGAGGAAATAACCCCTGCAATAAGGTTCTATGGCGCGCTAGATTATCCTACGCCCAATAGCACCATAAGCCGCAAGCTTACGGTAGCAGGTTGGTTCTTTTCTAGTGTTGGCTTGGTTAAAAGTGTTGAAGTTTGGTTGGGTGATAATTTGCTGGGCAAAGTTGATTACGGAAGTGAACGGCCTGATGTACGACAAGTCTTTGGCCCAGATGTCCCCCTTAATTGTGGCTTTATAGGGATTTTTAACATCAACCTTGCTCTGGTTAAAACTGGCCCACAAGAACTATTATTCAAAGCTTTAGATGAACAGGGTAATAAATGTTTAATAACTCAGCCAGTCACGCTTGAAGCCCTTCCTCCCCTAGATGCCTATAAACCCCTCCTGACCGAGCAATACTTGAGCATTCTGCAAGAGTTTTTAGCCTCAAACGCTCATTTCAATTTTCCCGTCCCAGATGCCCCGCTAGTGAGTATTCTGCTGGTGTTGTATAATAGGGCTGAACTAACCTACCAGTGCCTTAATTCACTTTCTAAAATTCAAGATGTGCCGTTTGAGATTATAATAGTAGATAACCACAGCACCGATGCCACTAATTCGCTGTTAGAACGGGTTGCAGGTGCTACAATTATCCGTAATTCAGACAACCTGAATTTTTTATTGGGGTCGAACCAGGCCGCTCGTGCTGCCAAAGGAAAATATCTGCTCTTTTTAAATAACGATACTCAATTGCTGCCGACTTCTTTAGATTCAGCGATAAAAACTATCGAAAGTGCGGGCGATATTGGGGCGGTAGGTGGTAAAATAATTCTGCTGGATGGCACTTTGCAAGAAGCAGGCAGCGTAGTCTGGCGGGATGGTTCATGCGCTGGATATGGTCGAGGCGATTCGCCTTCTGCTCCGATGTATAATTTCCAGCGTAACGTGGATTATTGTTCAGGGGCTTTTCTTTTAACCAGTCGAGAACTTTTTTTGGAGCTTGGTTGCTTCGATGAAGCCTACAGACCAGCCTATTACGAGGAAGTGGATTACTGTCTGAAATTGTGGGAGATGGGCAAGCGGGTAGTTTACGACCCGAAGGCAATACTTTTACATTTCGAATTTGCCAGTTCTAAATCTAGCGAAGCGGCCTTGCAGTTGCAAATTAACAACCGAGATACTTTGAAGCGGAAAAATGCCCGGCAACTTCAATACCGCCGCCCACCTGGGCTGGAAAATATGCTGGATGCCCGCGCCACTATCGGAAATTGGCCCAGGATACTTTTTATTGAAGACCGTCCACCGCATGCTTACATGGGTTCAGGGTTTCCCCGTTCCCGCCAGATGCTGCTGGGACTGTTGGAATTAAACTGTTTTGTAACATTCTACCCTACCCATGATATTGAGGAGAACTGGAATAAAATTTACCAGGATATTCCAAAAACGGTGGAGGTAATGCAAGGCTACAAAATAGAGGGCTTAGAAGATTTCCTACATAAACGGAAAGGCTATTACGATATTATTATCATAAGCCGACCTCACAATATGCAACGCTTTCAATCCATTTTCCAGCGTAATCGGGAATGGTTTGGGAATACCAAGATAGTGTATGATGCGGAAGCACTTTTTTCGCTGCGAGAAATAGCCCAGCGCCAGCTAAACGGTTTCCCGCTTTCTGAGAAAGAGACTGACGCATTATTAAAAGAAGAAATAGGTTTAGCGGCTGAAGTAGATACCGTTTTATGTGTTTCTCCAGTAGAGCAGGCGCTTTTCACTGCTGCCGGGCTGAAACAAACTTTGTTACTTAAACATTGCATAGATATTGAACCAACCGAAAATAGTTTCGAGGAGCGAGATGGTATTCTCTTTGTCGGCGCTTTTCATAATGATACCAGCCCTAACGCTAATGCCGCTTTCTGGTTTAGCGGACAGATATGGCCCAGGATTACCCAGAAATTAGGAGCGGATCTGGAATTTCGCGTCGCCGGGTTAAATTATTCCCGGAAAATTAGCCGTCTGAGCGATACTGGGGTAAAGGTGCTGGGCCGGATAGATGATTTGCGCCCGCTTTATAATCAGAGCCGTATCTTTATTGCGCCTAATCGGTTTGCCGCCGGTATTCCACTCAAGATAATTGAGGCGGTAGCTTATGGGATGCCTGTAGTAGCCACCTCGCTTTTAGCCAAACAACTGGGCTGGGAGGCCGGACAGGAGCTATTGGTAGCCGATAGTGCGGCAGAATTTGCCGAGAAATGTATTCAACTTTTAACCGACCCTAAACTTTGGGAGTGCATCAGAGCAAAAGCCTTGGCCCGAGTGCAAGCAGACTATTCCAAAGCTGCATTTATGGCTAATCTGACCGAAATTGTTTATGAATAAATTTTTTTCAGGCTAATTTTAATCAGCTTAGAGTATAGGAATTAGAAATGATAGAAGAAACCCTGCTATTTAACCCTTTGAACTACCAGATGACCTTTCAGAATCCGCATCGCCTGACCGAGGTAAATAGCTGGCACAAGCATATTCCGTTTGCTTTTACCCTTGTTGAAATGCTCCGGCCCAGCCTGTTCGTAGAACTTGGTACACATAGTGGCGATTCGTATAGTGCATTTTGCCAGGCAGTGGATACGCTGGGGCTAAAGACGCTTTGCTATGCCGTAGATACCTGGAAGGGTGATGAACACGCCGGTAATTATGGTGAGACAATTTATGAGGAGCTAAAAGCTTATCACGACCCACGCTATGAAAGTTTTTCTACTCTATTACGTTGCACCTTTGACCAAGCGCTAGAACGATTTAGCGATGGTTCAATTGATTTGCTGCATATTGATGGGTTGCATATTTATGAAGCAGTGCGGCACGATTTTGAGGCGTGGTTGCCTAAAATGAGTCGCTCCGGCATAGTGCTGCTCCACGATATAAATGTGTACCAGGATGATTTTGGGGTCTGGAAACTCTGGCAAGAATTGCAGGCGCAATATCCAAATTTGACCTTCAAGCATGGATATGGCCTGGGCGTGGTAGCGGTCGGAGAGCGAATTCCAACGGCTTTACAGGGCCTTTTCGCCGATGAAAGAAACACCAAAGCTATCACCAACTATTTTGCCCGGTTGGGTGAACAGGTTGGCATGACTTATCAGACCATCAAATTTGAACGGGAACAGCTTGCCAAAAATCAACATTTGCAAGAACTAGAACAATATGTGATTAAGGTGGAAACTGAATTTAAAAAGCTCGACCAATATCGCCAGCAAATAGAAAAAGAATTAACCGAAACCAAACTGGATGCGCAGGACAAGCAGCAGCAACTGGCTACGGCACATAGCTGGATTAATCTACATAGCCAGAAGCTAGAAGCGGCCCTTAACGATATGCGTGGTAGAGTTAAGGAAGTTGAAAATAACCGCTCCAGCCGTCTGGAAACGGCTGAACAGGGCTTTGAACAACTCACTACGTTGTTAAAGCTTCGTTTGGCTGAACTGGAACAAAGCCAGCTTGAAGTACAGCAACTACAAACCGAGCGCACCGAATATTTAACTCAAATTCAGGAAATGAAGCAATACGTGTTGAAAGTTGAGGAAGACCGAGCCAATTTAATTCGCCAGTTGGTACAGTTTGAGGCCGATTTACGGGCTTTACAAAATACTCGTACCGTAAAGGTCGCTCGTAAAATGGGTGCGGTGCTGGAAGGCCCAACTTTACTGGCCCGCAGCCTTTCTAAATCTCCGATTGAAGGCTCGTTAGACCGGCCTGGCTCTGGTGCAAGTGTAACCGAAACTCTCGAATTATCGGGCTGGGCCTACTCCAGGCGCGCTGAAATCGAAAAAATTGAGGTATTACTGGGCGGTAATTTGCTGGGTGTGGCAAATTATGGACTGGAACGGCCCGACGTAATAGCTACTCGGCCCTGGCAATCGGTGAAGCGCTGCGGCTATGTTGCCAGTCTGCCGCTTAAAGATATTATAGTGGCAGGCCAGCAAGCGCTAACTGTCCGAATTACCGATAGTCAAAATAACCAGAAAGATTTTACAGTGCTGGTTACGGTAAAGGGCAACTAATCGGTCTGATTATACAGCGAGATTAACCTGTTAAATCTTTAACGCACCTTTTTTAGATTATTCAATTCGATCAAGCTATTCTGGTAATTTATCTCGATTTGCTTGATATAGTCGCTAGTTTTCTGACGTTCCTGGCTAATTTTATCCAACTCGGCTATGGCGTTCTGGTAAGCGGTTTCTACTTCGCGCACATAGACGCAAACCCGTTCGTATTCCTGGCGCAGACTTTGATATTCGTGCAGAGTTTTTGTATAGCTTTTTTCGTTAAATTCGTAATGCCAGCGCGTTTTCCACTCTTCCAGTGCCACCTGAAAAGTACTTAACGAAAGCATTTCCCCTTTGATGCCGATGCCAATCACGGTATGTGGGAACTCATCCAGTCCGGCGTAATCCACCAGCATGGTTGGGAAGGGCGCTAGAATGGTTTTGAAGGCTTCGGGAGTGTAGCGCCAGTAATCCGAAGGATAATCGTGAATCGGAAAATCCATTACCGAACTAATAACCAGCAAGCCACCCGGCTTGAGAACACGATACATTTCAGATATAGCCTGAAAGGGATTTTCGACGTGTTCGAGAGTATCAAAAGAAAGAATTGACCCCGCAGTTTCGTCCGGCAAAGCAATCTCGCGCAAATCTAATACAAGGTCTACTCCCAGTCCGGCTCGAAAATCGCAGCCAACAAAACTTTTATTCGGAAAAAGCGGGCGCAAATCGGCAAAGTCTTCCTGACCTGCCACCTGCAAAGCCCCGAATTCATAAATGGGTTCGGTCAGGGGCAAATATTGGGCGCAGATAGCCGCAAATTCCTTAATAGAGTGTCGCATTTCAGTCTACCTCAATATTTAAACTTTCGGGTTACAAGCTGAACCAAAAAAACTTTATCTTCGCTAGGCATTCCCGGCGAATTAGCGATCTTGATTTTCTAATTTCGCTATGTGAGCTACTGCTTTTTGGTATTCAGCCTCTACATGCCTGGCATACTGACGCGCGGTTTCGTATTCCTTCTTCAAAGCTTGATATTCAGTTTCAACCTTTTGTAACTGGCGCAATCTTTTTCGGTAATTAAAGATTGTAAAAATAGCCGGTAGTTTTTTGCTGGCAACTTCGTTTACTCCTGGCAGGCCCATGCCTAACAGAGCCAACAAATATTTTAATTGCCTGGTTTGCTGCCAAAATTTCCAATAATCCTCAGCAATAAGATTAATCATCCTAACAGCATCATCCTGCAAAAATGGAATAGGACATTTGTGGCAGATTAGTTCATCTTTTGGGCTATCTGCGCCAGCCAGGGCAGCTGTTCCCTTGACCATTTCATAGCTGCTTAGAGGCTTTTCCTTTCTGGGAATAAGCGTTATAGGAAAAAGACTACGAGCTTGTTGGTAATTAGCGTTATTCCACACTTCCATAAAGCCCTGGGCCGGTATGTATTCTCCAAAATCCTGCTGCTCATTTGCTACAGCGTAACAAGGCGAGACTTTTCCATTAGGATTGACCACTACCGTACCATAAAGCCAGGAGCAAGTACTATTATTACTTGTCAAAGCGGCTTTGGCTTTAGAGGCATAAAGTGTTCGGGATGATATAAATTATATTCTGGAATATCAGAAGGTTCAAATCCGGTATTGTAAGCTTCATAGGGCATTTGTGCGCCGTGTAGGGTAAATTCATCTGCCCCCCATTCCCGGTAATTTTTCTTGACATGCTGCCGCTTTCGCTTTTGAATACAGATATATACCACAACTTTCTCTTAGCTGTTAATAAGCGCCGATTGGTGCTTTCAAGCGTATACTATAAATAATTATATTAGAAGTAGCTTCGATTATTACTGTTAGTTGGTCATTATAACCTATTAACCACTTTTGGTTAAGTGTATCGGTTGTAGCCTGAACATTGCTAAAACCTTTTTTTTCCAAACTTTGCTTTAAGGTATCAATCACTAACTCAGCGGGGTCATTAGTTTGAAACTCAATTAAGTGCAAACTACCATGCCGGGAGCGATAAAACTGTTTGCTTTCAAGGTAAATCGGCACACCTGAGACACTATCAGCACTATTACTACCAATATAAGGTGCTGGTTGAGGCAGGGTATTAGTTTTAAATAAACCAATCAAAATACCTAGTACCACAATAGTTAACAAAAATAGCGGTTTAGCCAGCACCCTAATTCCTTGTTGAATAATTACTTGTTTTAGCCAGATTATCATAGCTCTAAACCTAAGCCTACTGATATTTCAAACGATAGATTACAACATTCCAACCATCAAACCTATATACTTCCTCTAAATAATTCCAAATCGGGGAAAATTTTAGTATAGCAATCTGGTTAGTATGTATGCCAACATAAGTTACACCAATTTGTTGCAACCTCGACAGTGCATCCGAACTATAAATATCCCACTGGCCTAATCCACCAGGGCCATCGTACTTAAAACCATTAAAAATCTCTACATTAATATTGGTATATACCGAAGAGATAGTGCCAAGTCCATCATAAATTTTGTCTTTGCCTGGGGTTAAATTTTGATTAATAAATTGACACATCTCGCAGTAGTTCAGCATTACTTGTTCGTGGGTGAGCTGACTAAAAGCATTTCGATATAAAAATTCCCAATTTAAACTTACTTGACCAACCGCAACAGGATTTTGAGCAGCTTTATGTAACGGCAGTAACAACTGGCTTCCTATCAATATTATTACTCCCGTAATAATCAACCCACTGAGACGCAAATATTTACCAGCCCGACCCTGCCAATCTTGCTTTATTAATACATAGGCTACTAATATGCAGGCTATCGGCAATATCCCCATAGCATAGCGTATCTCAATAGCACCGCTAAAGAACCACAGCATTAGCCACAAAAACAAATAACCAGCCAGTAGTTGATAAAGCCATCGGCTAGATTGCTTGGTAAAAAACCATAGCATTAAACAGAACGGTAAAAAAATCAAAAAGAGTGGGGTACTGAGAGTCTGATATTTAGCTCCTGCCGTTACCGATTCCCAGGGCATACTAATAAAACCCCACAAAGAATTATCCAGCCCTAATTCAAGCTTTTGCCAAACAACCATAGGCACATCGTCACCGAACCTGTTCCAATAAGGTGATTTGAAGATGGTGTTAGCATAAGGGAAAACAGGATTGCGAGTAGTAACAAAATTCCACCAGAACCAGGGCAAACAACACACTATCACACCGCTACCTAAAGCCAGTAGACGGCTAAAGCTGCCCCAGAGGTTGGGCCAGGGACGCGGATACCAATAAGTGTAAAATAGCACGGCTGGCGCGAGTAAAAACAAAGTAAACAAGCCAAAACTTTTTATTACAATCGAATAACCGATTGCTACACCCACTAAGGCCAGCCAAGCCACTTGTTTCGGTTGTTCGCGCCAGCGTAAGAAGGCATGAATTGCTAAAAGTAAATAAAACGCCATTGGTAAATCTATATATATTTGATTTGTTGACCAATTGACTATTGGTAGACTGGTGAATAACACAGATGCCATTAAACCCATCAGGGCTGATTGAAAATGAACCCTGCAAAAATAGATAATAAACAGTGCTGTAAGAAAGAGGTAAAGCCAGTTAAGTAGTTTAGCGGTGATTAACCCAAAAAGTTTGATGAGCATAGTATAATGTAACTGCTGATAAAAGGATAGATTAGCAACTCCCATGCGGGTTTCTTCAACAACATTGAAAATAGTTTCGCGCTGGGCGTAGTGCTTGGCCGAGCCAGAATAATACCAGCCGCCATCATAGCCTATAAATGGCGTAAGACCTCCGAGCAAAGCACTGTATAAAAAAAGAGCTAAAACCACACTCAAACCTATTAGAAAGATTGGTTGCCAGCTAAAGCTAGAGCGCGTTTTGAATTTATGGACAGCAGTACTTGACCTTTTTCTATGCTGAGAATATAGAATAAAGCAGTAAAAAAGGCTAACACAACAGCATACAAGTAAAAATGAAAAAAGAATAGTAGTTTGCAGTAACCCGAATACCCCTAATGCCAGGGTGCAAAAGGCAATAAATATTAATCCGAACATTATACTGAAAAAAATTTGCTCTATAGCATCGCGCCATTCAATTTTAAACGGCTTGAGCAATAAATAACCGCATCCAACTGAGCAAAAAAGAAAATATAAAATGAAAAAAAATAAATGAATACCACGAGGGATTTTAGAAACCACATCAGGTAGGTAAGCAGTATTATACTCAATAGTCTTCCACGCTGAAGCGTCACTGAAGTTATAGGTATGGTAAGCTACAAAGGCAAACCAAATTATCAATAATCCTGCTAACCAATAACCCCAAACAAAAGGTTTCTCCCGTTTTTCACCTACTATTTTCTTTTGCTTCATTACTTCCTTCTACTTAGGTCACAACAAGTATAAAGAGCTAAACTTTTAATTTGGTTAAAATTCATTAGTTATGTGCAAACCTGTTAACTAGAACCAGAAATTAAAGCGGCTTTTTACGCCATTGGCCCAGAACAAAGCACGATAGCTTTTTTCCCTGAATTTTACCAATTAATCCTTCCAGAAAGAGGAAAGGCGGAGTATAAAATTTCTTAAGGGCCAGCGGAACGCGAAAAACCATCGAGTTGAATACCAGCAGATAAGCCACGTTTCCGCCGTAGATAGTTTTTACAAAATCAAAGCGGGAACGGTTTTTGGTCTGCATATTGTCCAGGTCAATCGCTTCCTCATTTTTCTCAAAGAGATTATCAACTTTGTACCACCAGCGTCGGGCCATATCGGGTAGCGAACCAGCGTGCGGCTCCATAAAGCAAAGATAGCCACCCGGCTTGAGAATGCGATAAAGTTCGTCCATTGCTCTATCTATTAGGGGATGCAGATGATGGAAACCGCCGATTACCACAATACAATCAAAGTGATTATCTTCAAAGCCACTTTCAAAAATTGACCCGGCTATTCCCTTAGCTTTCGGCCACTTGCGCTCGAAGGAGGCAATTACTTCGGGCGAAATATCCATGCCAGTTACGTTAGCACCGGCAGCCAGTAAGAACGGAACAGCACTTCCGCTACCGCACATCGCCTCCAAAACCTCCGCCCCGACAAGATTAATCCCGGCGGTCATTGGTTGAAACATAAATTTGGTTAAATAGCGTTTACTGTTTTCATCAGCATAATGAAGTTCATACTCGGCACTTATTTCATCATAATGGGCTTTTTGACGCTGTTCTTCTTCCGTCAAAGGCTTGGGTGGCATACTCACTCCTGTTTTGCTATAGCACATTCAACTTTAATTTTTCTAATCGAAATCAACTTTTTGTTAATTTCCCGGCTTTTACCCGCACTTATAGCAAGCTAAAAAATTATTGGGGTGGACAATAAAATTTGCATTTGCTATATTTTAGGGAGTATGCTTGTATTTGTCAAACCTGCCATGCTAAAAAGCTTTTGAAATTTTGACTTAGCTACAAATTAAGCTTACAATGCGTTAAATTCCGGCTTTTCTGAGCATTTTTCTTGTGACAATTAACTGATTTGGCCTTGCTAAGGTTTTTTTGAAAAATAAATGAATTTAAAGTTAGCTACCCCATATTGGGCTTTTCTGAAAGAGAAAAAGTTACACTTTTCGTACCAAATTCAACATCTGTTAGCGGCTTTACTTATCTGCTTGAGTTTGTTGCTATTTTTCAGTACTCCTGTTCTCAACCCGGCTGAAACTTATGGTTCAGATATACTTTCGGCGGTTCCGCTATTAGCACCAGCCCAATTTCCGCCCGGCTACGTTATAAAGAATAATGAAATAAGCGATTCGGTCACGTTTTTTCATCCTTTTTTGCGCTTCTACCGCGACCAGCTATCGAGAGGGAATTTTCCCCTGTGGAATCCCTATATTGGTACGGGCGCACCGGCTTTCGGTAATTCCTCCTCCGGCTTGCTGGCACTCCCAAACTTGGCCTTTTATCTTTTACCCTCCTGGCGGCTGGCCCTGGTCGTATCGGCCTTCATTAAATTATTTCTCAGTGGCTTTTTTAGCTATCTTTTTATGCGCCAGCTAAAATTAAATTTCGGCCCGGCTTTGGTCGGAGCAGTGGGTTTTATGTACTGCGGCTTCAATATATTTTGGCTGGCGAATTCGGCTCCGGCAGTTACACCGACCTTGCCGTTGGCGCTCTATTGCATCGAGAAAGTTTTGCAAAGCGAAAAACTGGCTAATCGGCTGGGTTGGGGCAGTGCTATATCAGTCAGCCTGGCGCTAGGCATTTTTGCCGGTCATGCCGAAACCTTCTTTTACATTAGCTTGTTTCTGGCTTTTTATTGTCTGGTTCGGGTACTAATGCTATATGGTAACTGGAAAGTCAGGTTTGTTCGGCTGGTTCAACTGGCAGCCTTTGGAATAGCCGGAATCTTACTTGCCGCAATTCAGTTATTACCCTTCCTCGAATATTTCCAAAGAAGCCAGGCTTACCAGGCCCGAACTGACTTTAAGTCAGCCTTTATGCCATCTCCGTTCTGGCTGCTAAATGTATTCCCCAATATTTTCGGGAATACGACCGATAGTTTTTCAGCCTGGAATAGCCTCATTCAAAGAAACCCGGCTTTCATAATGATTGAAGCTAATGGCGCTTACGTGGGCTGGCTTGGCCTGTTTCTGGCGCTGTTGGCCCTCTTCTATTTGCGGCACTACCCGTTAGCCGGCTTATTTATAGGAATTGCTCTAGTAGTCTATGCCTACCTCTACAACTTCTTTGGCCTGGCCGAGTTGCTTCACCGTTTGCCTTTGCTTAATCAGGCCGAAAACAATCGTTCTCAGCCTCTTATAGCCTTTTGTATTGCGGTATCAGCCGCTTTTGGTCTGCAAGGGCTATCCAGCCATAAATTAAATTGGCGTTGGTTAACCGGGTTAATAGCCGCCGGAAGTGGGTTGCTGGCTCTCGTTACGCTGCTGGCCGCCAGAGCCTGGGAGTTTGCTCAAATTGACCAGAATAGCCCACAATTCATGAATTACATGTCCGGTCAGATGAGCTACATTCTGGTGAGTAGCGGGTTGGGTTTACTTGGCCTGGCGCTGCTGGCCTATCGGCGTAGTCCGGCCTGGATACGTCCGGCCGGCCTGGTGCTGGTGGCGCTGATGGTCTTTGCCCAAAGTGGCTGGCTTTTCCACGATTATAACCCCACCGTGCCGGACGATTTGTACCTCCCTCAACCCGCCCGTATCCAGATGTTGCAAAAGCAGGTTGGCGAAAATTATTTAGTCTCGCTGGAAGATATTGCCTTGCCTCCTGATGTCAATACTACTTATCGGCTGCGAACAGCCAGCATCTACGATGCCTTGGGTAGCCGAACTTATTACAAGCTATTTCGTACCCTGGGCGGGGTCACGCCGCAACCCTACTATCCCAAAAAATTCGATTTTTACCTGGCTAAACTACTGGGAATGAATTATGTGGTAACTACTACAAATTTGGATACTTCGACCAACGAATTTAAGTTAGCCGGTAGCGAAACCGGAGTGAATTTATACCAGTACCTCGGTAGTCCGGGCCGCTACTGGACGGTTGGGCAGGCCGTATCGGTGGCTAACCAGGATAAAGCGTTGGAGGTGCTGGCCGGATGGCGCGACGACCCGACTAAAACGGTAGTACTGGAACAAACTGCCCTTTCCGGTCTGACGGGTGAGAGCGGCTCGGTTGAGGTGGTAAGCGATAAACCAGGCGAAGTAATTTTGCGGCTCAAGCGCCAATCTAAGGGTTATCTGGTGGCGGCTATCTCTAACTTTCCGGGCTGGCAGGCCCGGCTGAATGGGCAGGAGATAGCACTGCTCAGAGCCAATTACAACTTTATGGCAGTGCCAGTTCCCGAAGGTAGTAGCGAAATAAAACTTTACTATGACCCATTTTCATTCAAGCTAGGGCTAACAGTTTCATTGCTAACGCTACTCGGTTTGCTGGCGGTATATTTAGTGGCTCGGCTACGCCCTAAGAAAGCAGGCGCAGTTGAAAATATGGCACAAGCGGAAGTATTCAGGCTAAAATAGCTTCGGTTTGCACACCGGGCAACAAACTGGGTGGCTGGAACATTAAATTTTTTGAAGTAATTAGCAATTTGTGTTAATATATCAATGTTAACCAAAGCTCACAAAACCTTATTAAAATATATTTGGGCAAAACTAGGAGAGAGTATTTGCGTTGTCTTGTAACCGGGGCTGCTGGATTTATTGGCTCGCACCTTTGCGAAAAACTGCTCGACGCAGGGTATGAAGTTAGCGGGCTGGACAATTTCGACCCCTACTACTCCCGTCAGGTCAAAGAAAGTAATTTAGTCACTGCTCGCCAACATCCCAATTTTCAATTCTATGAACTGGATTTGACTAGCGGGGTGCTGGCTCCTGCCCTGGAAGGGGTAGAAACGATATTTCACCTGGCTGCTCGTCCCGGTTTGCTGCGAAGCTGGTCGGAATTCGACTGCTACATGCAGGCGAACCTTCAGGCTACCCAGCGCTTGTTGGAAGCCATCCGGCAGCTTCCCAATTTTAAACAATTCATTCAGGGCAGCACCTCCTCTATTTATGGCGCAGAGGCCAACGAAGCCGAGGAAGCTACTCCCCATCCGGTATCGCCTTATGGCCTTACCAAGTTGGCGGCGGAACATCTTTGCCAGAGTTATGCCACTAATTTTGACTTACCCCTTTCTATTTTGCGTTTTTTCTCAGTTTATGGCCCGCGACAGCGCCCCGATATGGGCTATCATATATTTATTGAGCGTATTAGCACCGGGCAATTTATTAAAATTTTTGGGGATGGACAGCAACGACGCGGCAGTACTTATGTAGGCGATATAATTGAAGCAATTTATCTGGCTCACCACCGTTTTGAACCTGGCAGCATCTACAATATTGGCGGTGGCGAAGAAACTTCGGCCCTTCAAGTCGTACAGTTAATTGAAGAGATTATTGGTCGCTCGGCCCAGATTGAGTTCGGGCCAGTCCGTCCCGGTGAACAAAGTCGGGCCTTAGCAAATACTACCAGGGCCAGAGAAAAACTTGGGTTTGTGCCACAGTGGGGTATTCGGGCGGGCCTCGAAGCTCAGGTTGCCTGGCAGCTCAAAAATAAAAGCCATGAGATTTCGCGCTAACTAACTGCATACGAAGGCGATTTGAAGGTGAAAATGTCTGAAAAAGCTACTACTGCTCCTTTTTTCTTTAAAGGTTACTTAAAAGCTATTTTTTATCTTTTGTTAGATAAAGCTTTTATTATATGGGTCGTCTTAATAATCGTAAATGTCTACAATTTCGTAGATAGCAAAAGCTGGGGATATTTTAACGACAATATACGCTATTTACCGGATGTTTTTACCAGGCTTCCACGTGGGATAGAATTGATTTTTCTTATCTTATTTTTTCTGCTGGGTAGTGTAGGGCTGGGCGTTTTTGGGTTAAAAGTTTTTCGGGTACAATGGGAAAATAGATTTGAAGAAGCGGTGTTTGCCTGCGCGCTGGGTCTGATATTTTTTACTTTTATTATACTGGGCATAGGGCTAGTAGGGTTTTTACAACAAAGCCTGCTTTTTACTTTGCTGGGTTTGAGTAATCTAGCCGCATTTTGGCATTTCTGGAGGATTTATCGCCGCTGGTGGGCTATAGAGGCCGCCAAGCCAAAATTATTTAAACTTGAGCGAGATAAATTAAAATTTAGCTGGGGATTGGCGCTTAAGATTGGTGTAGCAGTTTTTCTAGCTTTTTATTTATACATAAATCTGCTGGGAGCGTTGAGCGGTAGCTTTAGTTGGGATGCGGGTTGGTATTATACCGCGCCAAGTAAGCACTATGCAGAAGCCGGACGAATATACAATTACGTCGAGGCAACTCATACAGGGGTAGCGGCACTACCTTTTTATGAAACCATGATTTACACTGGTCTAATTAAAATGGGTGGATTGTTGACCACCAAATTATTCAGCTGGAGCCTGGTTCTTCTAACGGTTTTGGCTGTAATTAGTTTCTGCCAGGTTTTTTTCAAATCTAGCTTAACCGGCTTACTGGCAGCTTTAATTTTTATAAGTGTACCTCTGATAAATTGGACGGCTGTAACCGCGCTTTTAGATGCTCCGCTGTTATTGTATTGTCTGTTGCCCTTACACGCTTTTCTGCGCTGGCGAAATGACCCTTCTCAAACTGGTTGGCTGGTATTAGGTGGCATTTTTAGCAGCTATGCGATGGGTTCCAAACTTTTTGGAGCTTATACGGTGGGCTTGTTAGGATTAGGCATTATTGTTTATAGCTATTCGCAACGTCCGATTGGGCAGAAACTGCTCGCTACCACCGTACATTTAGTGGGCGTTTTAATCTTAACCGGGTTAGGAGTTTTAATAACTGCCTTGCCCTGGTTTATTCGAAACTATCTTGATACTGGCAACCCAACTTTCCCGGCCTTTAATAATTTTTTTAAATCTCCCTATTGGAATGAAATAGGCGATGCTCATGTTAACATTTATAGAACGGCGGAAATCCATACTATCTGGAAATTTTTAACTCTCCCCTGGGATGCCGCAGTTATGAGTAGTTATGGCTCACTACTTGGGGCGCTTTTTTTGGTTTTTTTGCCCTTATGTATAGGAGTATGGTTCTTTGGAAGAAAAGATGTTAGGCTTACTAATTATCGTATAACTTCTATTTATTTAGTGCTGTGGATGGCATTATGGTATTCTGCCGGTGTAGTACATTCGGAATTACGCTATTCACAATCTATGGTTGTTATAGGGGCTATCGTGGTAGCGTTTGTACTCACAAAACAAAACTGGTCAGGTTTGGCAGGCAAGTCGTTCTTGTTTAGCGTGAGTATAGCGATGGTTGTGATGGTGGTTTTGAATAATCCGCTTCTGGTGGTTTTTAATAAATTCACTAACTACTATGGGTTGCAAGCAGAATATCCTTTTATAACCTGGGACTACCTTTATCATAAAAAATACGCAGAGGTGAATCGAATAGAAGATGTTTTTGCAAAAAAATGGAATCTGCCTACGCTAGAATTTATCAACAAGAATCTTTCGCCTGAAAAAGATAAAATTTATGACAGTATAGGTTATATTCACTATGCGGCTTACAGTGATGTGCCATTATATAATGGCTATGAGTATGATAGCCCGACTTTTCTAGGGAAATGGTCGCTTTTTACGCCCGATGCTTTGCAGCAATTGAAAAAAGCTAAAGTAACCCATATTTTGTTAAATTACTCTACTATACAGATACACCAGTTTCCGATTTATCCTTATCTGGAACAGGTGTATAAAGGAAGCGATGGTGTAGCAATTTATCGAATTAAGTATCCTGCCGAAGTACCAGAGATACCTCTGCCTGTTTTTGCTAACCCGATAATTTTAGAGGATACTAATGGTACATCTGACCTCTTCATAATGGGACCTACGGGTAATATTTCTTATCGCCAACGGCTTCGTGACGCTACTACCTGGAGTAAACCAGTTCAACTTGGCACGGCTTTACAGGGGCAGCCAACGGTTTTACGTGATAATATAGGACAATTAGCGGTTTTTGCACAGGGTAAGAATAATCGCCTTTATCTTTTGCAACGAAAAATTAATGGCATCTGGGGAGAAGAGCAGGACTTAGGGGGTGAAATATTAGATACGCCAGCAGTTGGCTTAAATAGTAATAATACTTTCGCGGTTTTTGTGCGAGGACAGGGTAATCAATTATTTATGCGCCAGCAAGAAAGCGACGGAAAATGGGCCGATTGGCAGAATTTAGGTCGTACATTGCTGGGCCAGCCTGCAATAGCTAAAAACTCGGATGGTAAATTAGAAGTGTTTATAGTGCAACCTGATAACCAGGTCAGCAGTTTGCAACAGCAAGCCTCTAACCAATGGGATGACAAATGGAACCTTCTAGGCGGCAGCTTAAAGGATAGTCCGGTGGTAGCCCGCTATTCCGATGGTACTTTGGGGCTTTTTGGTCGAGGTTTGAATAATGGGCTTTATAGTCGCAAAAAACAACTTGATGGGAAATGGGCCGATTGGGAAATGTTAGCCACAGCCGCAATGGAAAATCCTGCATTTGGTTTTAACCTCACGGGAAATTTAAAAGTATTCGTGCGCAATTACAATACTACTCTTTCCAGCCGCCAACGTCTGGATGATGATACGTGGACACCATGGTGGGAATTAGAAATCAACGGGCTTATAGCTGGCCCAGTAATAAAGCAAAATCAGGTAACATCTGGTTTTGAGCTTTTTATAAAATTAGCTTCTAATGGATATATCAGTCGTAAAACTTCAGGGGACAATATTTGGCTACCCGGTTTACAACCGGCTGGGTTCTAAGTTAAGCTTTGCTACCGTACACATTTATAGCTCGTCCAAAAGGAGAGGAATAAAGGCGACGGGTAAAGGTAATTGCTGGTTCAAAAAGTGTTCAAGTAGGTTCAAGCCTAAATTAAACAGGCTCAAATCTACGCGATCAGTGCGGTGGATGATTTTATGCCAATCTTCCACCAGCGCTACCGTGCCTAAATACACCATCCAAAGGTAGGCCAGGCAGGTCGCCAACATCAAACAGGCTAACCGCTTGGGGTCGCTTAAATGGCTTTTGTCCAACCGAAACCCCCGGCTTTTGTGGTCACTAAACAAGGTCTCGATACGGAAGCGTTTCTTGTAATACCAAACCGCTTCCTCGGCTAACTCAAAATTACTCACCAGATAAATTGGTTCGAGGTAGCCCTTTTGCCATAGTGCCATCGCCAAGACTGGCTCTAACTCGTGCTTGCTAAAAGCGACTTGTGGGATGTCGACCAGCTCGCCACCTTCAACCCTAAGCTTGCTCATAGCAAAATGGCTCTCTTCGTCTAACCATAACTGGCTGTTTTTGGCGGTGCGGCAGACATAGCGCCAGCCATAGTAAGTTATTCGGCGCAACAAGCGGCAACCGTCGAACTCACCGTCCCCTAAAAAGACCACCATGCGCGATGCTACCATAATATTGGATGCCATTCTGGATAATGAAAGCGAGCTTTTGATAGCGACCCATACTTCCGATACCGCAGGCTTCACGCATTTGGTCTTTGGCCTCTTCGATCTGTTGGGCCTTCAATTTTCACCGCGCATCCGGGACCTGGGCGATCAACAATTGTCTTACCTTGAGAAAACTAGCGATTATGCGAACCTGGCTACTTTGTTTAAGGGAACTATTCGGCAGGATTTAATTATTGAACACTGGGACGAGCTAATACGGTTAGCTGGATCGCTTAAATTAGGCTGGGTGCCAGCCTCACTAATGATCGCCAAACTACAATCCTTTCCCCGTCAGAACGCTCTAGCGCAGGCGTTAGCCGAATATGGCAAGTTGTGCAAAACAATATTCATTTTACGTTCAATCCAAAACGAACAAGAGCGACATCGAGATGAAAACCAGTTAAACAAAGGCGAAAATCTAAATGGCTTGCGCGAATATCTCTTTTTCGGCCAGCAGGGTCAGTTACGCAAACGGCAATTAGAAGAACAAAACAATCAGACGAGTTGCCTGACGTTGGCGGTTAATTGTGTGGTGGTATGGAACACGGTGTATATGAATGCGGTGGTAGAGCAGCTTAGAGCAGAGGGTAAGGAAGTAGCGGATGAAGATTTGAAACACATCTGGCCTACCCGGACGGAACATTTGAACGTGTATGGTAAGTACCATTTCAATTTAGAGGAAGCCAGTAACCGGCAAGGTTTGCGGCCTCTGCGCCAAAGCAATGCCGAAGCTGAAGTGGAACTGGAATGAGTTGCAGTTGGTCGCCAAAGGTCAGTAAGTTACAAAGCTAACGATCTACCGACTCTTTCGGTTCCTATTATTGCTCAACGCGAGGTTTGAGCTTGAACGCTTACTGGTACAATCTTACTTCCTTTCCCGTTAAACATAATCAGCCGGGCGCCTAATAACGCGGTAAGGGTTCATAAGACTAATTGTAAGGCTTGTCATATTTTCTGGAAGTGCTGCTTTAGCTTCTTCAATCAATGGATGGTTTTCCTCCCACAAAGGATGAACCTGAATTAGCAATTTTGGTCGAACTTGATGACGGTAAACCTGGAGACGACCAGCGTAAAAGGGCTCTCCATATCCTAATTGACGCAGTAATAAAGGCACCTGAGCCGTAGACCCTTTGGTAAGATTAATCCAGGGATTTTGAAACTTGCCCCAATTACTGGTCAAATCCATTGTTGATTGGCTGTCTCGAGCAAGCCGAGCCATTTCTAGAGCTAGTCTCCAATCAAGCAAACCATGATAGGCAAGGCTCCCAAAATCACGCAGACAGCGGTTACAAGAGGTATCACACTCGGCACCATGAGGTCCCATAACCCCATCGATTTGTGTTAAATTTAACCATTTGTTTGCAATACTTTCTAACCCACTTGGAGTAATATAATCTGGATCGGCATGCTGTAATAAAGCGTTTAGTTCTTTTTCCTCACTTAAATAACG
>JBBQXW010000055.1:0-29050 GCA_038209275.1 Chloroflexia bacterium
ACATTCCCTTTTTCTTATGAGGGTCAGGATATAGATAGAGAGGGTGTAATTGACCTCCGCCACGCCGATAATAATTAAAATCCACAATTTTGTTAGATACACCTAAAATGTTCCATTCGTCATCTCCAGTAACTGCTCCACTTCTTCCTATTACCAGTGCTAAATTTTTCCCAGCCATCATGTGGTACATAGTCTCACCACGTGGCATACAGTGAAATCCTCTTGAGTTTCCTGTGTAATAAGTATATCGAATGTCAAATGGACGGTACAGGACTGAAGCAAGTTTGGATTTAGAAGGGCCGGATACTTTTGCATCCTTTTGTGCCATTGCAACTTGCCAATCTCGTGCATCTTTACCTAGCGCGTATTTCTCTCGTGCTTCTTCCGTTGGCAAAGAGATGAAATCATTGACAATTTTCCAAATTTCATCTTCATTCCAGCGAATAGTTAAAGAGTCACGCGCCGTTACAATTCCTACGTTATTAAATGGAAAAATATCTGTGACTTTCCAGCCCTGTTCAAATTCCCCACGTAAATCTATATCTTGGGGCATAAATAGATAAAAAGGTGATTGCGGAGCAAGCGTTGTCCATTGAGTTGTACTTGTGTCATTTTCCCAAAGAATTTTATATTTAGCGTCGCGCAAACCCTGTAGGTGGGCGTGATGGACAGCGATTTGGGTGTTCTTTGGGCCGGGCCGCTTCACAAAAATGCCAATCGCCACCCCTTGCTGAATATCAAAGACATTCTGGTCGGGCGAACCGTCCGGGCTGCGCTCTTTCTTCTTGCTGTTGCCGTGCAAATCCAGCACATAAATCTCGTCAAAAGTCTGCATCAGGCTTTGCCGCATCCCGCGAAAGGTCGGGTTATCCAGATAGCCATGATTGGAGATAAAAGCCAGCACGCCGTAGCCCGTTCGCTCAATCCGCCATTGGGCAAAGCGAATAAACTTTACATAATCGTCATTTAGCCATTTGGGATTTTTCTCGCCGAGCGGCTTGCCGTCTACCTCAAAATAGCCGGGCGAAGTGGTCTGCTTGCCGTGCAGCAAATCGCTAATCCATTGCCCGTTGTTGGCGGAATGGCCCGAATAAGGCGGATTGCCCAGCACCACCATGACGGGCGCATCGTATTTGACGTGGCCCGCCGCTTCCGCCTCGTTCTTCAAATGTCCGCCAAAGAGGGTTTTGCCTTCCTCGAAACTTTCTTCCAGCGTGTTGGTCAGATAAATATTCAGGCGCTCCTTGCCCTGGATGGTGTAGCCCGTTTCTTGCAACTGCAAAACCAGCTTCAAATGGGCGACGGTGTAGGGAGCCATCAATAGTTCAAAGCCGAACAGACGCGGCAGCAAATGCTGGGCGACGTAAGCCGACCACATAGCCGGGCTATCGCGGTAAGTTTGCTCGTAAATATGGTCAATCACGCCGTGCAGAAACGTCCCTGTCCCGGTGGCGGGGTCAAGAATCTGAACCTTGTGCTGGGCCTCGACGGTCTTGCCATCGGGCAATCTTACATTGATTTTGCTGTAGTCCGCCAGACCGTCGGGCAAGCCAAAATCGCGCTTGAGCAAATAATCCACGCTCCGCACGATGTAGGAAACCACTGGCTCAGGCGTGTAATAAACGCCGCGTGCCTCGCGCATCTTGGGGTCGTATTCCGCCAGAAAAGTCTCGTAAAAATGCACCACCGGGTCTTCCTGGCGGGTGCGCTTGCCAAAATCCTTGACAATCGCCCCGATGTCGGCCCGGTTCAATAGTTCGGCGACATCATCCACCGCCCAGGTAATGCGCTCGTCCAGTTCCGGCCCGGTGATATGGTAAAAAGTATTCCGCAAAAACGGGTTGGTGGTGGGAATAAACTGCACTGCGTTCCAGCGCGAAAACGTCCCCGCCCCCTTCATGCTCACCCGCGCCGCGAACAGCCCGTAGCAAATCGTCTGGGCGTACATATCGGCAAATTGCTCTCTGGTCAGCCCCGGCAACAGCACCTGCCGGAAACTATCGAGTTGGTCGTGGAGCGGGCCGTTCTGCTCCTCCCCCTTGAGGGCGCTTTCGGTTTCGTCGCGGATAAAGCGAGCCATCGCCGCCATGCGCTGGGCCAGTTCTTTGGGGCTGGTGACAGTCGGCGCGCCCGAATCCAAAAAAGCTTCCAGCAAAGCCAGCACCCGCGCCTTGCCGTCCGGCTCAAGCTTCAGCTTCTTGTTATTAGCGCCGAGCGTTGCCAACCGCTCCGTCCGGCGCAATTCGCCGCCGACGTACCAGCGAAAATCCAGGTAATCGGTAAACATCAAATTGCCCAGGCTGTGCCGATAGCGCTTTAGCTGCTCCTCGTTCTCAAGCTTTGCCAGGTCTTTATCTATGTCTTTTGCCTCGATATAGCCGAGCGGGGTCTGGCTCTTCAAAATCACATAGTCGGGCGCGTTGCCGCTCTTGCGCTTCGGCTCGTTGGTCGCCACCACGCCCGGCCTGAGTGTCTCGATTAAGTCTTTCAAAGCCGGACGAAAGGAATGTTCGGTGGTGTTTCCAGCCTGCAACTCCTTCTCAACTGCTTTGCAATACTCGGTCATTGCTACATCGTTACTCATCATGTGTTCCTTTAAGGTGAATGGCTAATAAATAGTGCAATCAAATCATACAACGAGAAAACCAATTTTGCAATTGCTCTGAGTGCGGGACTACTTGAATATCGTAATGTAGTATTAATCAGTTCGTAATGTATGAAGACTGCTTGTAATGAATTTCGTAATGTTGGTTTATTAAAATTTGTATATCAAAAGGTTACGAAAAAGGTAATTTGATATGACTCAAAAATATATTAGTGAATGTCATTAGTGAGGAAATTAGAATGAACCCATTACAATATTGCACTACACTACACCTGGATTACCATCAGACCATCGGACGAAAAGTGTTGGAAGCCCTGGCAAAAAATGCCCTGACCAGTATGGATGACATGATTACGGTAGCGGCTTTTTTTGGTCTGCAAGCTACCGAAGTAGCCGAAGCTATCGCCAATCGTTCCAGCCTGGGCAGAATGGCGCAAGTAGCATAGTCAGTGGTTTGAGCAAATATAAATAATCTGAGTAGGTTGGTTTGGAACGGTCAGCCAGTTTTGCAAAAGGCAAAGCTGGCTGACCGTTTTTCATTATGAGGCGAATATAAATGTGTGGTTAGCTTAACAGAGATTTTGAATCAGATTTATCTAGCCGGAATTTTAATGTTAGCATCTGAAAATTTTATATAGATAAAATTTTCAGATGCTAACACAAAATTAGTCCCGAATATCGCGGGGGACAAAGAATAGTAGGGCCAGCCCGATAAGTACGATGGCGTAGACCGCCAACATCACCCAGGCTAACCAGACGGGGTTGCTGGTGATAATTAGCGGGTTATTAATCGTTCGGCTTGCCAGCACATATTTCTCCTGCATGGTCAGGCGACTGATGCTGCTGTGCAGTAAATAGGGGTTCATATCCTGCGCTCCTCGCAGGAAAGGCATGGCCCATTCGGGGATTGAGGGAATGGTGTTGTTGGCAAATTGCGCTCCTACCTGGCTCACGTAAGTATCCAGCGCATTGAAAACCAAATAGCCGACAATGCCGCCGATGACCGATTTGAACAGGAAAGTCATCGCAACCGCGAACAAAGCGAAAATCCCGGTTCCTAGGGTAATAATCCCAAAATATTTCAGCCCTTTGCCCATCGCTTCTATATCGTCCGAAGTTATATCGAGCGACACACTATAGAAGAATTTTAAAAACATGGCCCAGATAAACCAGCCAATCAGCATCGAAACCGTCGAAACCGCTACCAGACTCAGCCCGAACAGGCACTTCGATAGCACCAGCTTAATACGGCTTGGCTGGCGCGTCGCAACCATTTTGATGGTGTTCCAGCGATATTCGTTGGCAACCGACAGGGCGCAAGCAATTACCAGAATAAAACCATAAATCGAAGCGAACTGCACAAACATCAGGCGGTTGGCAATCGCGAAACTGCCTTCGCTGCCCAAATCGGTCAGGCTCAAAAATGGGTTGCTGCTTGGTATGCCAACCTCAACGTTGCTGAAAATTTTCACGCCCACCTGAATCGCCATAATCACCAGGGGAATAGCAATAGGCACGCCCAACATAATCTTGTAAAACATTTGCTTGCTACCCTTGAAAAGCTCCAATCGGTAGCTATCCCAGAAACTCGGAATATTCGCCGGGGTCATTACAATTGCCATGATAATACCTTTATTTCGACTTAATTTCTTCAGTTGAATGAAACTGTTCACCAGTCAAATCTAAATAATATTCCTCTAAAGATTGGCTGCGGGCGTAAATTTCGGCGGCAAACACGCCGTTGGTGGCAAGGGCTTTGTTAATTGCCGCGCCCTGGCTGATTGGGCCATCTATTATCAGGCAATCGCCTTCGGCGCGTAACTGGTTGGCCCAGCCCTGTCTCTGCAAAATCTGTTTGGCCTTTTCCCAATCGCCCGGCACTACTTTGATTTGCACCGAGGTTTTGGACGACACCAGTTCCTCGACCAGTCCCTGCGCAATAATCTTGCCATGCTGAATTACCGCCACCCGGTTGCAGACCTGTTGCACCTCGTTCAGCAAGTGGCTCGATAGAAAAACGGTGCGACCCTGCCCGGCCAATTCTTTAATCAAGTTGCGGATTTCGGCCATGCCCGCCGGGTCAAGCCCGTTGGTCGGCTCATCCAAAATGACCAGTTGCGGGTCGGTCAGTAGTGCGGCTGCGATACACAGACGTTGCTTCATGCCCAGCGAATACGTGCCAAAACGGTCTTCGGCGCGGGCGGTTAAATTCATGCGCTCCAACACTTCTTCTATTTTAGCCGGGTTGCGTACTCCGGCGTTTAGCGCCATCGCTTTCAGGTTGTCGCGCCCGGTCAGCCCCGGATATAGCGCGGGCGACTCGACAATTGCCGACACCCGCCGCAAAACTTCGGCCCGTTGTCGCATCGGGTCAAAGCCGAAAACCCGCGCTTCGCCCTCGCTCGGTCTCAGAAGACCCAGCAGCATACGGATAATGGTTGTTTTGCCCGCGCCGTTTGGCCCTAGCAGCCCGAACACATCGCCGGGATGTACCTCCAAATCCACTTCTTTAACTGCAAACTTCTTTTTGAAGCGTTTGCCTAATCCGTTTGCCCGTACCACCAGTGGCGTAGCGGGCGAACTATGTGTAGTTGTAGCATTATCGAGTGTTTGCACAGGTTTTCCCTTTTAGAACTTGAATTTTGCCTAAAGTTCGTGATTATTCACTACAGAGGACGCAGACGAAAGTTAAACTTGACTTTAACTTTGTGTTTCTTCATTGAGTCTGCGACCATCTGCGGCGAATCTTGTGTCGTGTTAAGTAATTACTTTTGCTTACCCTACTGCTTGTAGCGCGCTCACTTGAGCTAGTTGTGCCTGTTTATCGAAAGGATTGGCGCTGTCCGCCGTTACTTCGATAAAATATTGTTCCAGCGATGAAGTGCGCGACATCACGGAGTAAAGGGCTATCTCCCTATCCACCAGCGTTTTTACTACGTTGGGGATCTGCTCACGGGGAATAGTTACTTCCGTCCGATAAGGGTCTAGTGGTCGGGCAATCTGCCCAAAGACTTGATTTACGGCGTGGGCGGTCAAATCGCTGCGCTGGGTTTCGATCATAATTTGATGGCCGCTTCTCTCAAGCAAATCTTTGACGTAGCCCTCAACTACCATCGTACCCCGCTTGATGATTGCCACGTAATTACAGGTTTGCTCGATTTCGTGCAATAAGTGCGAAGTGAGAAAAACGGTATGCCCCATCTGCCCTAGCCGCATGACCATGTTGCGGACATCAATCGTGCCTTGCGGGTCGAGGCCGTTGCTGGGTTCGTCCAAAAAGATAATACGCGGGTTACTGAGTAAACACGAGGCAATACCCAGCCGTTGCCGCATACCGAGCGAATAAGTCCGCATCTTCTCTTTGGCGCGCGGGGTCATCTGCACAATATCCAGCACTTCCTGAATCCGCGATTCGGCGATACCGCCCGTATAGGCAATTACTTTCAGGTTGTCGTAGCCGCTTAGATAACTATAGAAAGTGGGCGTTTCCACCACTGCACCGATTAAAGGTAGAATTTTGTCTTTTTGGGTCTGGATGTCATATCCCAGGATGCGCCCTTCGCCTTTGGTCGGATGCACTAGACCTAACAGCATCCGAATCAGGGTGGTTTTGCCTGCTCCGTTTGGGCCAAGAAAGCCCAATACTGCCCCCTGCGGCACTACCAGATTCAAATTATTGACTGCATTATATTGTCCATAAGTTTTGGTCAAGCCGCGCAATTCGATAGCCGGAACCTGGGTCGAAGGGGCTTGCTCGGTCAAATTCGTGGTCATAATATTTTAGCTCCTTCTTCTTTTTTATACGCCTGCCATGTCCGCACGGCGGAACAAAAAAATACTGATGCCCAATGCTATCGCCATATAAATTAGCAGCGCCACCAGACTTTGCGCGAGCGGAATTGTTGCCCTACCGTTATCTTCAAGATGATCGGTTAGTGCGGTGAGGTTGGCACTAATCGTAAAATCACGAAGCTCTCGCACAAATATCCCAATATTGCCCTCTAAGGTAGTGTAAACCAGCGTAATTGCGAGGCCACCAACAGTTGAGCGCGTTATAATCGTCAGGGCAATCGTGATAGCAGCGAAAATAAGCATTTGAATCAGGGTTGGCACTACTGCCCCGTTTAATTTGGCGAGAAAATCCTCGTTGTTTTGTAACGGTGCTTTCAAGCCCGCCTTAATTAAAGGAAGGGTCAGATTTGGAATGAAGCCAAAAATTACTCCGGCTACTCCGCCCGCCAGCAAAGTTACAAACAGCCAGAACATGCCGACCAGCAATTTAGTCAAAAGAAAATTATGGCGATAGGGATAGCGAATTAGAATATTTTTCCAGGTATTTTGGCTGTATTCGCCACCGACCATCGTCGCCATTAAAATTATAGTTAGCAAGCCTTTGACAAAGCCAACAACTCCTAACCCCAGTAAAAAAGTATCGGGCAGAAAAGTGCCGTTATAGACTTCCTGAGCGGTGTTGGCTAACTGGGCGCGTTGTTGGGGGGTGCTACTTGAGTCATTTGGCAAGTTTTTGGTAAGCAGTACCACCAGAATTGAACCAAGTTGCACAATCAGCACCAGTGCTACTGGAATCAGCAATACTATCCAGGCTGTACTCTGTTTTCTGAGCTTCAGCCATTCCGCTTGAATTAAGCCTAGCATGTTAAAAAATTCCCCTCTGTTTGTTTTTTAAGCGCTATGTTTGAAAATTTCGACGAAATTTTCAAACATAGCGTTAAAGCTATGAACCAGTGCTTAAGTAAATTTTCGCTCGGAAGCCAATATAACATATTTTATGAGCTTTATGCTAGAATGAGATTGTGGGAGGGCAAAAAATGTTGCTGGTTCGTCAGGTTGAAACAGAAGAAGAAGATACACTGGTTTACGAGTGCCTGGATAGCGGCAAGCGGGTCGGGCGGTTAGTGGCGCGACGGCGTAATGCTGGTACGCTGGAATTCGGCCCAATTGAGAGTAGCCGCCGCGATGTACCGCGCACCCTGGTCGCCAAACTGGAACGTGACGCGATTGCCCAGGGTATTCATACTTTTTATCTAACTTGCCGCGACGAGCGCGAGGTGGCAATATTTGAGCCTGCTGGCTACATTGCGGTTGAACCAAACGGGCTGGTACTGGTCAAGCATTTGATTAGCTGAAGGTAATATACTTTATTTTAATCACCTACTATTATGTCAGCGACAACATTTACCTTAGTGACAACAGCTTTACCCCACGGTTACAAAAATTTCTTCTGCTCAACTATTAATAAATTTGTGAAGAGTTAGGAGGGTAATACACTGCTAAAATATTATCGCCGTTCAGGATTTTTATTAATCATTTTAACTCTTTTGCTGGTTGGTTGTGGCGATAGCGCCACGCCTACGTCCGCGCCTGCGCCGACTACCGCGCCCGCCGCCACAGTCCCTACCACCCAGGCGGCACCGGCGGCGACAGCTACGCCAGTAGTGCTGGCAAGTCTGCCTCCCGCCCCGACCCCGCCCGCTTCCGGCACTGTTGATGCAGGTGCAGGTTTGCCACGCCCGACCACTGGCGGAATTTTCTCCGGCGGCGTTACGCCCCGCGCTACCCCTTCGCCCAATCCAACCCCTCAAACCAGCCCTGCACCGATTTCGGCCTTTAATTTGAAGACTACCGCCAGTTTTGGGCTAGACCAGAAGACGGTGCGACGGATAACCAGCCTGTTGATACCAACCGCCCAGATACCACCTTCCAATCGGCCCGGTATTAATCAGGGCGTGGTGTTAGGCGCGACTAGCTGGAAACTGGCCCCGCCGCTAGTCTGGTGCGAAAGTTCTGCCGACAAGCTTAAAGCAGCCTGGGCTTTGCTCAGTTTTAAGTTGATGCTGGACGACCAGGCGGTTGACCTTAAACAATTTCCGACGGTAGATTTTCAAGATACCGACTCAGCTTCGTTTTGCCGGGCAATTGACCTGGCGTTGGGCGCGTTGCCACAGGGTATTCACCGTATAGTGGTGACACGCACCTTGAGCGCTGAGTTAGAAACTGGCCCGGCGGCTAACCCTCTAAAATTAGCGCCGGGCGATTACGTCTACCGGGTGGAACTAATCAGCCTCGCCCCAAATCCAAATGTAACCACGAAGCTGGCCCTGACCGATTTTCAGCTAGGCAGCAGCACCGGGACTGGGGCGACTTATCAGCAGCCCGCCGAAAGTTTCTCGATTTATTCGGATGCCCAGGAACAGTTCAAGCCTGGGACATTCAAATATACGGCGGTGCTGTTTGCCGAAGAACAGTATGGCTTGCTGGGCGGTTGGTGCGCCAAAGACCAGGCGACGCTGGACGAGAACTGGAAGAAAATGACCTACAACGTCAGCATCAACGGGCAGTCCATCCCGCTCACTTCTACGCCGCAATACGACCGTAAAGTCGGCAGCCAGTCCTGCCGCTTCTGGGATTTAAACATGACCGCGCCGGAAGGCCAGTACCAGATAATCATCAAGTTAAACTTTAGCGCCGATACCAACGACGGACTAGGCACATATTTAGCCGGAGATTATATTTCGGAATATACCGTGCTGGGCGTGAAACTCAATCCATAGACTATCAGCCAGTTTGCTGCACCTTGACACAGCGAAAGAGGTTGCCTTTGCCACTGGCCCGGACACCAACACCGTTGACGTTGATAAAGTTGAGTCCTTCGACCCGGCTACCGCCACCTACCATTTGTGCAGTATTGGCGAGGCGATTGGCATTAATGGTGATGGGTGCGGCACAAGAGCTGATAATATTCATGCCCGGCTTTAGCGGTGGCAAAGTACCCGACAGCGTTATAATGCCGCCATTCACTTTATTTTACTACAAATTAGCTGAATTTGAAACTAATTAATATTTAAAGAAGTGCTGATTAATCTCAAAATATTCACTTTCGGCGGCAAAGGCAACTACCTCGGAGCGCTTGACCGCCAGATAGGAGCGTAGCAGCATTGGGCCGAGCGCTTCGGTGAGCAAAGTATCTTTTTCCAGGGCGGCGAGGGCCGCGCCCAGACTGGTGGGTAGGCGGCGAATATTGCGGGTTTCAAGCTCGGATTCGGGCAGGGTTGCCGGGTCAACCGTCACCAGTGGCCCATCGCCGGGATGTAATTTGCGGGTAATACCGTCCACGCCTGCCGCGATAATTCCGCCCAGCGCCAGGTACGGATTGCTGGTATTGTCTACCGCCTTGATTTCCAGGTTAATGCTGCTTCGCTCTTTGCCGCGCAGAGGCGAGACAATACGCACTGCCGCCTCGCGGTTCTCCGGCCCGTAACAGGTGTAAGCCGATGACCAGGATTTAGGCTTGAGCCGACGATAGCTATTCACGCTCGGACAGGTTAATGCCACCAGCGCCGGAAGATGGGCCAGCACCCCGCCAATAAAATGATAGCCAAGTTCGCTTAAACTATAGCGGTCTTCGGCATCGTAAAACAAATTAATATCGCCTCGGTCTCCTGCCCAGGCACTAATATGAAGATGGCAACCGTTGCCTGCCTGATTCGAGAATGGCTTGGGTGCAAACGAAGCGATTAAACCTTGATTCCAGGCTACGCCACGCACCGTCTCGCGGTAAACCAATTGATTATCCGCCGCTTGCAAGGCCGTGGCTGCCCCGATGCTGATTTCCTGCTGCCCATGACCGAGTTCGGGGTAATACTGCTCAACCCGCAGGTTTTGGGCTTCCATCGCCCCTAAAATCTCGTCAATTACCGCCGCCGGAGTGGTCATGCCAATCGAACTAAAGGCCAGACTATCGTCAATGGCAGTGTACGAACCGTCCATGGCCCGCCGCGCGAGCGTCCATTCCGGCTCGAAGGCCGCTATAATACTGATTCCGGCCTCGTGTTGAGCCTTTTCAATCTGGTGACGCAAAAAGGAGCGGGGACAGGCTTCCCAGGCTATTCCATCGGCGTTGGTTATATCGCACAAAAGGGCGGCGGTATTGGGCGCATACGGCAAAATCCGAAAAGTACGTGGGTCGGGCATCAAGCGCACTTCGCCGACTGGCCCCATACCTTCAACGGGTTGTAACTGGTCGAGGCTATTCATGGCTTGCATGGCCGTCATCAGGCCAATGCCGTTGTTCAGGCAGCCTTCCAGCCCCTGCCGCCCCGCCGCTTTTCCCCGAATAATCCCGCCATTATCGCAATATAAAAAACGCACCTGCCGCAGTCCGGCCTGCTGCACCTGTTGTAATACGGTACTAATATCAATAAATTGACTAATCATAGCTGTACGCCCCACGCCCGGCTTCTTAATTTTATTCCGCCAGCCCGAACAGCGCACCCTCCTTTCTGGCTTTTGCCTTCTATTATACTTACCTGCCGGGAATTGTCCACAAACTTTCGCTATCTGTTCAATTTCGCTATATCAGGCCAGTTCTAAACGGCTGAAAATAAGTTGAATCACCCGCCGGAAAAGAAATTGGTTGGGCTTTTTGGAAGTTGAGGGGTCTGTCTTTGTGCATTGCTGCTAAAAATTGGTGTATAAACTTTGTGCGTGTTGTATGTAGTGCATAATGCCCAAAGAACTTATTATTATAGCAAGATTGCTCGCAACGAAGCATTTAGGTTTAAGACTATAATAATAGTTCAACTGCACAGGAGGTATGCAGCGTGCCAGAAATTAAAATTGACACCGGGGATACATCGTGGTTACTAATTTCAACTGCATTAGTAATGCTTATGACTCCGGCGCTTGGTTTCTTTTACGGGGGATTAGTTCGCAAGAAGAATGTACTTTCGACTATTATGCACAGCTTCTTTATCCTGGCGCTGATTAGCATAGTCTGGGTACTCTGGGGCTACACCTTAGCCTTTGGTCCGGATGTCGGCGGAGCGGGCATTATTGGCGGACTGGATTGGTTCGGTTTGAACGGGGTTGGCCTGGAGCCTAACAAGGATTACGGCGCAACTGTGCCGCACCAGCTTTTCATGGCCTTCCAGATGATGTTTGCCGTGATTACTCCGGCCCTGATTACTGGCGCTTTTGCCGAGCGCAAGCGCTTTAAGGCATTCGTGATTTTCACTGTTCTGTGGTCTACTCTGGTCTATTCGCCACTGGCTCACTGGGTTTGGGGCGTGGGCGGCTGGATTCGCAACCTGGGTGCGCTGGATTTCGCCGGTGGCACAGTTGTCCATATTTCGTCTGGTACGGCGGCGCTGGTTTGTGCGCTGGTACTGGGCAAGCGGATTGGCTACGGCAAGGAGCAGATGGAAGCCCACGACGTAACGATGGTCGTGCTGGGTGCTGGCTTGCTCTGGTTCGGCTGGTTCGGCTTCAACGCTGGTAGCGCCATTGGCAGCAACGGTCTGGCGGTAAGTGCTTTCGTGGTTACTCACATTGCGGCGGCGATGGGCGCGCTAACCTGGACGACCCTGAGCTGGATTCGCCAGGGCCAACCGAGCGTGCTGGGTGCGGCGGCGGGTGCAGTGGCTGGGCTGGTAGCGATTACTCCGGCTTCCGGCTTCGTGAATGTAATGGGTTCAATGATTATCGGTTTCGGCGCAGGGGCGCTTTGCTACGGCGCGGTAATCCTCAAGAACCGCCTGGGCTTCGATGATGCGCTGGACGTTTGGGCAGTACACGGCGTAGGCGGAATGTGGGGCGCGTTAGCGACTGGCTTCTTCGCCACCAAAGCGGTTAATGCGGCTGGTGCCGATGGTCTGTTCTACGGTGGCGGCTTTGACCAGGTCTGGAAGCAACTGGTTGCGCTGCTTGCGGCAGTAGCCTACTCCGGCGTAATGACCTTCGTCATTCTCAAGGCTATCGGCTTCGTGGTTGGGCTGCGCGTTCCCGACAAGCAAGAACTGGCTGGTCTGGATGTCGCTCAACACGGCGAGAAAGCTTACGAGCTTTAATAAGTTAATCTGGTTGGGGTTTGAGTAATCAAGCCCCAGCCAAATTGCATGTAGAAATAAGTTCGGGAAGCGTATTTCGACAGAAATAAAATGCTCTTTCCCGGTTTTGATAATCAGGTGTTAACCAAAAAGTTTTATGAAGAAGGAGTTTAAGACAATGGATATTATGACTATAATCGCGACTTTGATGTTTGCTGGCCTGTTCGTTAGCTGGCTGGTGCTGCCGCACACCAAAGAACTTTCCGAGAAAAGCACCGAGTTCACCCAGATTGCTGACGAGGCGAATCTCGCTAAGGCCAGTTAGAATTAGTTCAAGGTTCAACCCACCGGGCAACCCTACGGGCCGAGTTCAAAGTTGGGAAGCGTTAGCTTTCACAGGTTGGCTTCGACCAAAAAAATTGTTTTGGCAACGAAAAGCACCCCGTTTTAGAGACGGGGTGTTTTGATTTTAAAGGCAATATCAGAGAGATTTTGAGCCAGTTTTAACATTGGGAACTTTTAATGTCAGCATTTTTACAGGTATACAGGCGCAAGCAGGTTGACACCATCGGTTGAGTTTGTTAGTATAACGCCGGATAACCCAGGTTGCCGGGTAGGATTTAACTAATTCAGCCTGTAAAACTAGCGCTTTTAGGCGGTGACAGGCAAAACAAAGAGACAGGTTTTGTTGCAAGTAAAGAAAGGTGCAAGCTAAAGGTTTGTCACAGACCAATAACTTTCACTCTCGAATATTAAATTCCGTAGCATCTTCATCCGCCAGTACTCCGCTTTCTGACTCAGTTAGTGCCAGTCCACCATCCCAAGCCAGCAGTGCTGTTCGCCGTTTCTGGCAAAGCCCAACGGCCTATTATGGTCTGGTCTTTTTGGGGATGTTGCTGCTGGCGATTGTTTATACCTGGCCTGTTTTGATTAGCCCTGACCGAATTATTCCCGGTAGCTTTGAAACCGACCAGAACCAGAATATCTGGTCGCTCTGGTGGTTCAAGCGGGCGCTGCTCGATTTGCATACCAATCCCTACTTTTCGCGCTATCTTTTTTATCCTTATGGCACTGACCTTTATCTCTATGCCCTTGAGCCATTAAACGGGCTGTTGGCCCTGCCCGTGAATGTTTTGTTTGGCTCGGTGGCGGCGTTTAGCTTTGTCTGTATTAGCGGACTGGCCCTGACGGGCGTAACTGCTACCGCTTTGTGCCGGAATATTTGCGGCAGCAAACTGGCTGCGCCCGTCGGCGGCTATATTATTACCTTTGGGCTGGTGCATTTTAGTTTTGTGGCGCTGGGCCAGCTTGAATTTGTGGCGCTGTGGCCTTTGTTACTTTATCTGACTTTTCTGGTCAAGTTGCTCTATTTGCCCTGGCCCTCGGTTTCTAAGCTCAGTTCTATTCTTACCGTCCCGACACGAGGTTATATTTTCGGCGCAACGCTAAGTTTGCTGCTGGCAGCTTTCACTACACTTTACTATGCGGCATATGCAGCTATCTTTACACTGCTGTTTTTTGGCTTACGCGCTATCCAGATGCACCATTGGCGCTGGCTAGGGGCGAGTTTGGCGCGGTTGGCGTTGGTCTGGATTTTGTTTGGAGCGAGTTTTGGCTTATTCGCCCGCCAGATTTATGCCGAAGAAAAAGACGCAACCAATCAGATTGAAGTTTCTTATCAGGTAGTGCTGAACGAGTCGGTGGCAGTATCTAGCTATTTTACTCAATTTGATGGCAATAGCTTGCTGGGTAGTCTGGCAGGCATACCGCGTCTGGCTCAAACCAATGTGACGCATTATCTGGGCTACAGTCTGCTTATTCTGGTAGGGTTGGGTTTGTTGTTAAGCTGGCGGCAACGAGCCAACCGCCCCTGGCCCTGGCTGCTGGCTGGACTAATTTTTGCCGCTCTTTCGTTTGGCCCGACCATTCGGACAGATGCTACCACCGACCCACCCTCGACTCCGGCCCTGCTCTTTATGCCCTGGAACTGGATACAGGATATTCCGCTGTTTAATCTGACGCATACGCCCAAACGCTTTGCTTTGCTTTTGCTCATCTGTCTGGGCGTGCTGGCTTCGCTTGGCCTGACGCTAATCTGGCAGCGCTGGCCCAAACGCTGGGGTTTAGTTGTAGGGCTGGTGCTGGTTGGAGGTGTAGTGCTGGAAGGCCCGGCTTTGCCCGGCCTGACTCGCACAGTAGTTGTGCCGCCCGAAGTAAGCCTGATTCAGGCTGATTGTGCGAAAATAGAGTGTGAAAATTCGGCGGTGCTGGATTTGCCTTTTAGCAAAGACCACTATTTGTCCGATTCAAATTTGATGCTGTGGGGAGCGCTGCGCCAGAAGCCAGTAATGGGCGGCTATCTTTCGCGCCGGATTGATGACCCCTACGACCCGGAGCAATCGGCCTTCCGGGTTTTCCGTCAACTAGCTCCGCTCGGCGATATTTTCAGCCCCGGCGCGGACGATGCCGAAGTAGAAATTCTAAATTATTATCATATTCGCTACATCACGGTGAACCGCAAGGAATACCAGCGTATTTATGGTAAAGCGCCCGAAAAACTATCTGGCTTTTTGGAAAGCAATCTGGGCCAGTCGGCCCGTATTTACCAGACCGATAAGCTGGAAATTTATCGCGTCCCCGAACTGAAACCAGCCGAGAAGCGGCCCTTTATAATTGTGGGGACGGGCTGGCGCGACCTTGAAACCGAAAATCCGCCCAAACGCTGGATTGGCTCGGATGCTTCCATCACAATTTATTCGTTTGAGGATAGTCGTCCGGCAGATTTAGTCTTTGAAGGGGTGGCTTTTGCTGGTATGCGCCACATGACCGTCACTTTCAATGGTCAAAAATTGGACACAATTGAGGTTAAAAATGATGGTTGGCAAAGCCTTAAAATTTCGGGGCTGGTTCTGAAAAAAGGCGAAAACATCCTGCGCCTCGACCCGATTGAAGCAGCCCAATCTCCCGCCGAACTCGACCCCACTTCCAAAGATACCCGCAACCTGAGTATTGCCCTGCGCCAGGTGCAACTAATTTCTCGCTAAAATAATTTCGGTTTTTTGAAAATTTTTGCAAAAATTTTCAAAAAACCGAAATTATTTTTATTTAGTGTAGTCGTAGAAGCCTTTGCCGGTTTTGCGGCCTAGCTTGCCTTCTTTGACCATTTCTTCCAGGAAGGGCGGCGGCTGGTCGGCAGGGTCGCCAGTCTCTTTGAAGCGTTGGAGCATGGAGTAGTGCATAATGTCTACGCCGCTAAAGTCGGCCAGTTCAAACGGCCCCATCGGGTGATTCAGGCCCAGCTTGAGCGCCTTGTCAATATCTTGATATGAGGCGTAGCCTTCCTGATAAAGATACATCGCAGCGCGGGTCAGCGACATCAGGACGTAATTGACGATAAAGCCGTAAACTTCTTTCTGCATCAGCACTGGCTCACGCCCGATGCGCCGGGTTAGTTCCATCGTCAGTTCGGCGGTTTCGTCGCTGGTTTCCGGGCCTTTGACTACTTCGACCAGCTTCATTACCAGCACGGGATGGAAGAAGTGCATATTGACCGCTTTGTCCTTGCGCTCAACATTGTCCTCGACAATTTTGCTGATAACGATCGTGGAGGAATTGGAAGCGAGAATCGTATGCGACGGGCAAATTTTGTCCAGCTTCGCGAAAACCTCCCGCTTTACGTTCAGGTCTTCAAAGACCGCCTCGATTACAAAATCGGCCTGACCCGCCGCTTCTTCCAGTGATGCGACTGCCTTGACCCGACCCAGCGCAGCGTCGGCTTCTTCCTGGCTCATTTTGCCCTTGCTAACCCGGTTCTGAAGCAGGCTACGATTGCTTTCCAGTCCGCGCTGCAACACTGCCTCGTTAGCGTCGGTCAGATTAACGGCATAGCCGTTTAAGGCGCACTGCTGGGCAATCTGTGACCCCATCGTCCCCGCGCCGACTACACAAATCTGTTTGATGTCATCAATGTTCATCAAAATCTCTCCTAACCTTGAATTTTCAATAATTTCTACTTCACCACTGAAATTGAGCTGAACTACTTTGTTACGGATACAGAAGCAATAACTTATTCTACTGCCTGCTCGCAGCTTTGTCGATTCGGGAGATTAACCACAGAAGGAACACAGATGAACAAGCCCTGGAAGGGTTCCCTGTGGGCAGAGAACCCTTCCAGGGCTTGTTCATCTGTGTTCCTGCCTTTTCCTACCTATATCCCTCTGCCTGCAAATTGAAGAGGCGGGCATAAGTGCCGTCCTGGGCTAAGAGTTCCTGGTGCGAACCGAGTTCGGTAATTTGTCCGCCTTCGAGAACGGCGATACGGTCAGCCATACGGACAGTGCTAAAGCGGTGGCTGATGAGCAGGGCGATTTTGCCCTGGGTCAGTTCGCGAAAACGCTGGAAGATTTCGTATTCGCGCTCGGCATCAAGGGCCGAGGTTGGCTCGTCCAGCACCAGTACATCGCCATCGCGCATAAAGGCCCGGCTGAGGGCGATTTTCTGCCACTGCCCACCCGATAATTCATGACCTTTATCGAACCAGCGTCCCAAAATACTTTCGTAGCCTTTGCTCAATTCTTCAATTACCGTGTCTGCCCCGCCGCGTTTGGCGGCGGATAGAATCCGCGCTTCATCATCCAGCGCGCTGATTTGCCCGAAGCCAATATTTTCGCGGGCCGTCACCTGATAGCGCACGAAATCCTGAAAAATTACTCCCATGCGCTGGCGCAGTTCGTCCAGATGATAATCGCGCAAATCTATGCCGTCCAGCAAAATCTGGCCTTCGGTTGGCTCGTAAAGGCGGGTTAACAGTTTGACCAGGGTAGTTTTGCCCGCGCCATTTGCCCCGACCAGCGCAATTTTCTCGCCCGGCCCGATGCACAGATTTACCCCACGCAGCGCCCAGCCTTCGCGGTCAGGATAGCGAAAGGAGACATTGCGAAACTCGATACCATGCTGGATAGATTCAGGTACAGGATGAACATTTTCAGGCACTTTTACTTCCGGCTTGAGGTTCAAGAAATCGTAAAGGTTGGTCATAAACAGGCTACCTTCGTAAAGCTGGGCGGCGCTATAGAAGATACCGCGAAAACTGCCCTGACTCTGCCGAAAAAGCGCCAAATACAGCGTCATATCCCCAAGCGTGATACCGCCTTGAAGTGTCCGAAAGACCGCCCAGGCATACGCGCCGTAGTAGCTGACCGTACCAAGCAAGCCCCAGGCCATGCTGATAAGAATCCGACGGCGGGCCAGCGCTGCATCTTCTTTATAAAATTCCCAGAATTGTTGGTCGTAGCGCTTTAGCAAAGGTTCACCCAGCCCAAAGAGTTTTATCTCTTTCATGCTGCTGTCCACCGTCAAAAGGTGTTCCCAGTAAGCTTTGCGGCGAAATTCGGGCGAGTGCCAGGTAAGCAACCGAAAATAGAGATTACTGTAGCGCAACTGTGAGAGAAAAGCCGGAATACTTGTGCCAAACAAAATGAGCGCGACTAGCGGGCTAAAAGCAAACAGGATGATTACCACCGAGAGTAGCGTAATGGCATATTGAATGACCAGAAAGCTGTTATTGACGATAGACATAGGCCGCCAGTTGACTTCGCGCCGGGCGTTTTGGAGCTTATCATAGAAAGCGGCATCCTCGAAATAGTGTAAATCGAGCGCCAGGGCTTTGCGGATAATGGTCATTTGAATCGAATGGGTGAGGCGGGCTTGAATGACGTGTTCCAGGAGCGAATCTAGCTGACCTGTTATCATGCTGGTACTGATAAAAAGAAATTCCAAGAGCAGAAAAGGCAGCGCGGCTTGCAGCGCCTGGTCTACTGGCTGCTGGCGGTTGAGCGCATTTACTACCGTATCCACGATAAGCTTACCGGCCCAGGCTTGTCCGGCGGGCAATAGGGCGTTTACCAGCGTCATTCCGGCTTTAGCACTGGTTGCGGATGGATGAGCCACCCAGACCAGACGGAAAGCGCCGGGAATATTGCCAAAGGCGGTGCGGGCTTTGCGCCAGCGTCCGGCCCAGGTTTTCGCTTCCTTTTCGTCTTTCGCGTCCTTCTCGTCCTTCTCGTCCGGCTCAACCTTTTCGTCTTTGCCAGAAGCAGTTTTTTCTTTAATTTTTTCACTCATTGAGAAAACCTCCTGAAGAGTTAAACATATAATAGTATCTAAATTCCTTAGAAAAAGAGCCGATTTTATACTAAAGTATAGCTTACTGTAAGCTATATCACATGAAAAGAGTTAGCTGCTTCAATGTTTTTTAGGCTGCGTCAGGTTATTATTAAACCACGAAAAAGGTTTCGTTACATAATGGGATAGCTATCAAGGCATATTCGGCGTAATCAGAGCAATTGCGCCTCAGAAGGAGAAAGACAATGTTGAAGCGAGCCGCTAATCCAGTAGCCAAAAGAGATATGCTGGCCGTCTTCCGAGTCTCGACGGATTTACATTCGGACAAACCGAAATGGGCAACCCTTTCTTTCTTACCCGACCACCTGGTTTTGAGCGAGTCCGACCAGTACATTTCACTTTCTTCGATCAGTCGGGTTTGGGTAAGTAGCGGTCTGGCTGACCAAATGACCTGTGTGGCCTACAAAGATAAACAGGGCCGAACGCAAACGCTGGTAATGCGGTTGCAGGACGGGCAGGGCAAAATGGCTGGCGAGAATTTCAAGGCGCTTTATCGTCGCATCACCGAAGCTAACCTGACCCCCGCCGCATTTGGTGAGACTATGAAAGGACGGTTGCAGCAACAGTTCCGCCACCTCGCCCGCAAAGTAACTAAGCGCAAAAGTAACCTGGGAGTTTAATAAGTTTCAAACTAAAAAGTGGGCTGGTACAAAATACCAGCCCACTTTTTAGTTTGCTTGGGGTGAGCATCAGGTTTTTGCGCCAGGGCCACGCCCACCCGGACGTGAACGTCCGGGCTAAGAATAAGCCAGCTCAACTATTTTTAGCCCGGACGTTCAGGTCCGGGTTTGCAAAAAATTGACGCTCACCCGTTTGCTTGAGTCTAATTGCTTTCAGGTATTAAAAGTGATATAATCAATTTTGATTAGTCAAGCTTTTAGCAAAATAGGCTAAAATTTGATGAGAATTCCGTAATTTTCTAAAGAAAAATAATGTGGTTATAGTGTTGTAGGGTTATTGTTGATTTAGCTGGAGTAGGTCTATGGACAGGCGTATTTTATTGCTGGGCTTATTGCGGATGCAGGAAATGCACGGCTACCAACTGAACGATTTTATTGACCGTCGGTTGGATTTTGTCACCGATTTGAAAAAACCGACGGCTTATTACATCTTGGATAAGCTTTGCAAAGACGGCTATGTGCGCGAGGAAACCGAACAGGCGGGCAACCGGCCTGAGCGTAAGGTTTATCATATTACCGGGCCGGGCGAGGAGTGCTTCCAAAAATTGCTGCTCCAAAACCTGACTACGTTCGAGCAAACTTATTTCGCCGACGATTTGGGCGTAATTTTTATGCACAGCTTTGCGCCCCGCGAAGTGCAAACCGCGCTACAAGTTAAACTGGGCCAAATCAGGGGTGAAATTGAGCGGCTGCAAGATTTGCCCGCCCATAATAACCCGAACGACCCGGTGCGATTGGTGCTGAGGCATAAGTTGGCCCATCTGCGGGTAGATGAGCAATGGGTTATGGATTTAATTGGAATGTTGGCGGAACGAGAAGGCTGGAACGATGAGCCACTCGTCAAACCCGTCGAAGATTGTCTTCAGGTATCAGTATAAAATCGCAGTACTTTGATTTTTTTATTTTTTGAAATTTTTGCAAAAATTTCAAAAAATAAAAAAATCAAAGTCTTGAATCACATAAAGTTAGGCGTGAATGAGTTATACACAAGTAAGAAATAGTGCTGTGGTGGCTACTCCGGCGCGGGGCTATGCTATCGAAGCCGAAAAGCTGGTCAAGCATTATGGCGAAGTGCAGGCGGTCAAAGAAGTTGACTTGCGCGTAGAAAAAGGCCATATTTACGCCCTGCTTGGCCCAAACGGGGCGGGCAAAACCACCACCATCAATATGCTCACTACCCTTATTACCCCCGATGGCGGCAGCGCCCTGGTTGCTGGATTCGATGTGGTGTGGCAAGCTCCGCAGGTGCGGCGGCGCATCGGCGTTACTTTTCAAGAAACGGTGATGGACAAAACCTTGAGCGGGCGCGTCTTGCTCGATATACACGGGCGGCTTTATCAGCTTCCGAAGGCTGAAATCAAGGCCCGGATTGCCGAACTGGTGCAATTAGTAGAACTGGAAGAGGCGATTGACCGGCCCGTCAAAACTTATTCGGGTGGCATGAAGCGGCGGCTAGAATTGGCGCGGGGGCTGATGACCCGCCCTGAAGTGCTGTTTCTGGACGAGCCGACGCTGGGCCTCGACCCGCAGAACCGTGACCGCATCTGGGTCTATATTCAACGCCTCAAAGCCGAGGAAGGCTTGACTATTCTGGTGACAACTCACTATATGGACGAAGCCGAAAATCTGGCTGACCGGGTAGCGATTATTGACCACGGCAAAATTGTGGCCGAAGGCGCGCCTGCCGACCTGATTGGCGCAATGGGTGCCGATGTCGTCAGCGTGGTTGGCTCCGGCAACTCCCAGCGCTTCACTCAAGTATTACAGGCGCAAAGCTGGGTTATAGGAGTTCAAAGTTCCAAACCAGAAGTCAGAAGTCAGAAACCTGAAACTCGAAACTTTGAACCTGAAACTTTGAACCTGGAACCTGGAACTTTGAACCTGGAACTTGAAACTTTACAAATTGGATTAAAGACCGAGGCAGGGCGTTCGCTCAAGCCGATTATAGATTTGGCCGAGCAGAACGGCTTTACAGTGGCGGATATTTCGATTAAGCGGCCCAGCCTCAACGATGTCTTTCTTAAATATACTGGCAGGAGATTGAGAGACTAATGGCAACAGCACTCAAGGCACACCAAACCGCCGTTCCGGTCAAGGAAGTTGGCCCGTTAAACGGAATGGTTGCTGGAATATATACCCTCTGGCTTAAGCACATGCGTAAGTTTTTGAGCAGCAGTATGGAAATTGGCGGCACGATTGCCACACCGATTTTGTGGATGCTCCTATTTGGCCTTTCGATGGATGGAATGGTGCGCGAACAGCGTACTTCGACCCTGCCTATTGGCTACCAGGCATATATCACGCCCGGCATAATGCTGCTGACGGGCCTGACTGCGGCGGTTTTGGGCGGCTCTACTTTGCTGATGGAGCGGGTCAACGGCGTTATCAAGGAATATCTGGTTGCACCGATTCCCCGGTTGGCGGTGCTGCTCGGCACGATTGCCAGTGGCCTGACCAAAGCGGTGCTGCAATCGTTGATTGTGCTGCTGTTGAGCCTTATTTTGGGCGCGGCGCTTATCTTCAACCCGTTGACTATCCTGGCGGGAATAGCGTTGGTGGCGGTTTATTCGCTCGGCTTCGTCGGGATTGCGGCGGCGGTTGCCAGCAAAGCGAAAGGTATGGAGAGCTACCACGCCCTGATTGCTCTGCTCAATTTGCCAGTTTTATTTGTCTCAAATGCGCTTTACCCGCTTGATAAAATTCCGGCAATCATTCGGTTTTTATCCTTTTTCAATCCCACCACCTATGCCGTAGACGCTATTCGCCACTTGTTTTACGGCGCCCCCACCGAAATTGGTCTGTGGATTGACGTGCCGATTTTGCTGGGCTTTATGGTGTTGGGAGTCTGGTTCGGTTTCCGCAACTTCCAGCGTTCGGTGGCTAACCCGGCGGGCTAAGAGCTTGTCCCGCTAATCTTAAATTCAGTTGCCCTTGCCTTGTATTTGAACTAACAACATTGTAGAATTACATTGCAGAAAAGCTTATGAAAATTACACCGACACAAAAAGTTATACTGGTTGGGCTGCTGGGCATCGCGGGGCTAGGGCTGTTGTTCTGGCTAAATTTTCTCATGACCCGATTGGCTGACCAGCATAACAACGATTTCAGCACTTTCTGGACGGCAGGGCGGCTACTTGGTCAGGGGATTTCGCCGTATGACCACGCGGCGACAGCGGCGACACTCGATAGCATCGGCAATATTCGGGTGAATACACTGCATCTGGCGCTGGCCTATCCGCTCTGGACGATTATGCTGTTTGTGCCGCTTGGTGCGCTCGATATAGATATAGCGGCGGCTATCTGGCTGACCCTGAATGAGATTATGATGGCGGCGGTTTTCTTTCTGACAGCCTGGAGCATGGCGGCGGGCGAACCGTTGGAAAAGCGCCCAAAGCTGGTGCGCTATCTCTTTCTGGGCGGTTTTATCCCTTTCCTGACAACGGTAAATTTTACCGAATGTTTGCTCAACGGTCAGTTTTCATTTTTTGCGTTGAGTGGCATTGCGCTTTTTATCTGGGCGGCTATTCATCAGCGTTGTAAACTGGCGGGATTTGCCCTGCTGGTGGTTTTGTTCAAGCCGACGACGGTGCTGCTGATTGCGCCTATCGCTCTACTGTGGCTGTTGCGGCGGCGCGAACGCTGGACCGGGCTGTACGTTTTTGGGGCGGGTAGTATTTTCCTGATTGTGCTGGGCTTCAGCCTTGATCCACAGATGTTGCAGCATATTTACGATGCTGGAACGCCCAACGGACGGGCTATCAGTTTTCGTGGCGCTAATTTGTGGGGTAGCTGTGCCTATTTGGTGCGCGAAACGCTGGGCTACTCGATGGAATGGCTGGGCTGGGCGCTGGCAGCAGTGCTGGCACTTACCGAAGGTTGGCTGGGTTGGCGCTTGTTTCGAGCGACGGCGATTCCGGCAGGCCCGGTTCGAGAGGTGACGGGTTGGAGTTTGTTGCTGCTGCTCTCGCTCAATTTAACTTACTTTGTCTTTGGCTATGAAAACGTCGCTTTGATAGTACCTTTGTTAGTAATTCTGGCAATCACACGTTGGTACTCGATTAGCTGGAAAATTATGCTGGGTGCGGCATTGGTGCTGGCGCTATGGGTGTTACCTTATTTTACCACCTGGACGGGTGGTAATCCGGCCCGCTACGGAGTTTTCTCAAATCTAATGGTCGGTATTATGCTGACCGTTCTTCATACTCTGCGAAAGCGCCATACTGACCCAACTAAAACTATCCAGTCCGAGAAGCAAAACATGCTGGTGTAATAAAAGAGAATTCACCACGGAGGGTCGCAGACCCAACGAAGACACGGAGTAAGATTAAATGATAGCGGATGCAAAACAGGCGGTATTAAAAGATTTGCGGCAGATACCGGGCGTAGGCAAGAGTATTGCCGAGGATTTGTGGAATTTGGGTTTGCGGCAGGTGCAAGACCTGAAAGGCCAGGATGCCGAAGCGCTTTATCAAAAACTGTGCGTCCAGCAAGGTACGCAACTTGACCGCTGTATGCTCTACGTCTTTCGTTGCGCCGTCTACTATGCTTCCACCGAAACCGAAAACCGCGACCCCGAACTGCTCAAATGGTGGAACTGGAAAGAACGCACGAATTAGATATTCTCCGTGTTTCTCCGTGGAGGAGCGCTGATTTATGCAGAGGTAATTTTGGTAGGGGCGAATCGCATACGCCCATGTTGACCTGGCACAGTGTTCAAGGGCGTATGCGATTCGCCCCTACCTTTCTTGTTTTGGCACTCCCCTCCGTGGTGAATTCTCTCTCGATTTTGAGTTCAGCCACATAAAAAAGATTAATTGGTGGTGGAGAAATTCCAGCAAGGGCGGCGAGTTCCTGGCTTGAGTAAAGCTGTTGCACGGCGAAGCCTTCGGAATGAAGTAGGGCGCGAATGTGGTCAGCATCGCGCAAAAACATTTGCATGGGAGCGCGTAACATTCGCCAAAGTAGTTGGGCTGGAAGCATCGCCAGCGCCACCCGTCCGTGCCGCCGAAAATTTAACTTTACATAAAAATCTATCAAAATAGTGCAATCTTCAAAACCCTCTGCCAATCCCTTAATCGAACCCAGCAACTTCCGCATCGCTTCCTCCCCCAAATAGCCCGTCATCCCCTCACAGATGATAAGAGTTTTGAGTTTTGAGTTTTGAGTTTTGAGTTTTTCTGAGCTTGAGCTATGAATTCGATCTGTAAAGTTGTCCGATGGGTTAAATTTTGAACCTTGAACTCGGCCCGTAGGGTTGCCCGGTGGGTTGAACTTGGAACTTAAAATATCGGCGGGGATGAGTTGGTAATGAACTTCGGGAGGGAGAGAGACGATTATGGGAGCTAGGATGCGTTGCTTGACGGCGATGAGGGCGGGTTGGTCTATTTCGATGTAGGAAGTATTCCTATGAGATTGCACCCATTCTATGCCACGCGGCGCAAGCCCTGCCGCCAGCTCGATTATTTGAAAAACCTCCTCATTCCTGTGAGACATTGCTCCGCCAATGGATTTCTCCTCCCCATCATTCCTGTGAGACATTGCTCCGTCACTGGATTTCCCCTCGCCCCAATTTGCCCATTTTTGGGCCAGCAACGCATCAATTCCTAAATAACGCGGTGCGAGAAACAAATTTACCACACTATACTGACCGAACAGACCAAACAAACCGCCGCCCCACTTCACCACCCAGCGCAGCAACTTGCCTTGCCGGGTGACGAAACGCTGTGCGCCCGCTATGCCTAATTCATGCCAGACGGCGGCGGTGAAATGAGCCGTTTTGCTCACGCCCTGCCAGTTTTGCCTGTCGCGTTTCGGCTTTAGCCTTTTCACTATTTTCAATGACGGCCCTGCCACAGCCGGATGGCTACGCCGCGGGTCATCTGGGCTACCGCCGTAAATTGGCGACGTAAATTGCTGGGCCGTCCGCGTGAGGCCAACATACCCTGGCCCAAATCTACCAGCGCCCGATTGTAAGGAAACCACCAGAGTTCGCGGGTCTTTTTGTGAGCATCTACCGCCACGAGGCGCGGGCGGGTCAGGCTTTCGATTGCCAGCTTCGAGTTCTGCACGCCGTAGCCGGAGCAACCGCGCCCCGCCCAGGGCGCTTGCGGCGCTGCCCCGCTAAACATGTGGTTATTGACGGTGGCAACACCGACGTTTAGCTGGCGGGCCAGATGCTGCCCGCGCTCTAAATTGCGCGTCCAAATACTCCCGGTCAGACCGTAGGGCGTGGCGTTGGCTTCGCGCAGGGCGGTTGCTTCATCCGACACAGTTTGAATGGGTACGACCGGACCAAAAGTTTCGGTTTGCATAATTGCCATGCTGCTATTGACGTTGGTCAGGACGGTGGGGAGATAAAAACGGCCCGGTGTTTGCCGTTTGCCGCCGCAGAGCAAATGCGCCCCGCCTTGAATGGCCTCGGTGACGTGTCGCTCAATCGTGGCTAATTGCTGCTCGGTTACAATTGGGCCGATTTCGACGCTGCCTGGTTTGGCTGCATCATCGCCGACTCGTAAATTTTGGACCAGCGCGACCAGTTTTTCCGTAAACTCGGCGGCAACCGACTCCAGCACATAAACTCGTTCGACGGCGGCGCAACTCTGCCCGGCATTGACAAATCCGGCCCAGGCAATTCCCTGTGCTGCCCGCTCCAAGTCGGCATCTTCCAGCACAATTGCCGCATCTTTGCCGCCCAGTTCCAGCGAAACGGGAATTACTGAAGCGGCGGCGGTTCGGGCAACCGCGCTACCTCCGGCAGTGCCGCCGACAAAAACTACCTGGTCAATTCCGGCCTTTATTAAAGCCTCGCCTGCTACGCCATCGCCTTGCACCAGTCCCAGCAAACCGGGTGGCAGCGCGTCGTTCAACAATTTTATAAGCAGCGCCCCGGTGCGGGCGGCATATTCGGACGGTTTTAGCACAACCGCGTTCCCTGACAGCAGCGCCGGAACAAGATTGTGCAAGGGAATCGAAATCGGGTAGTTCCAGGGCGTAATCAGCGCTACCACACCATACGGCACGCGCTCGACTACTGCCCGCTTTTGGGGAAACATGATGCGGTTGAACGAAACGGGCTGGCTTGCCAATAGTTTCTCGGCCTGGCTGGTGTAATAGTGAAAAACTTCGGGGGCAGAACCTAAATCTATCGCGTAAGTATCGGCTATCGGTTTGCCAAGCTCGGTATGTAATATTCGCGAAATTTCGTCCGCGCCACCCATAAGAGTGCGTCCGGCCTGGGCCAATAGTTTTGCCCGCTCTTTTACCGGGCGGGCGGCCCATTCGGTTTGAGCCACCCGCGCTCGTTCGACGATTGCTTTAATTTCCAGCGTATCGGTCACGGCTACTTCCGGCAACAGCGCGCCATCAAGCGGCGACGTTCCCCGGATTATGCCTTCGCTTACTATGTACATAAAATTCTGATTTCACAAAGCCAGATAAATGCGATAGGGGCTAATCGCATACGCCATTTAGAGATAGTAACCAGTCAAAATGGGCCAATGCAATTAGCCCCTACGACATTTGGATAAGCGAACCCGACCATGAATGTTACTGTTGGCTTACCTGATATTCATAGGTAGACAGGCTATGATGCTGAGAAAACTTAGGCGTAACGTTTTAGCACTGAGTTCAAAGCGGCCTAGCGTTGGGACGCTTTGCCTATTATTCTTAGGTTTCCCAACACTAACATTTATGTCCGGGTTCAGATGTGGGTAAGAGTCAGGCCTTTAGCCCCAGGCGCGCCTACCACTACTCTACCTCTTCAGCCTTTTTCTTAACCTGCAATAATCCTCAGTCCTCAGTCCTTAGTCCTCACAATTGAGTCGGCGACGCGAACTGCTCCGGCAAGCTCCGTAATATCGTGGAGGCGGACAATATCAGCACCGCCCGCGATAACCAGCGCAACGGCGGCGGCAGTGCCGTAGACGCGCTCGGCGGGCGGCGCGGGTTCGCAGTCTGGCCCGGCGACCAGTTTACCAATAAAGGCTTTGCGCGACACCCCCACTAGCATGGGGTAGCCCAGCGCGTGTAGTCGGGGCAAACCACGCAACACCTCAATATTTTGCTCGGCAGTTTTGGCAAAGCCAATGCCGGGGTCAAGAATAATTTTTTCAGGCGCAACGCCCGCCGCGATTACTTCGGCAACTCGCTCTTGAAAAAAGCGTTCCAGTTCGCCGACCACGTTGCCGTTGTAATCGGTCAGGTTCATCATGGTCTGGGGAGTGCCTCGGCTGTGCATTATAATAACTGGCGCACCGCTTTCCGCCGCCACTGTTCGCATTTCGGGCCGGGAAAGGCCCGTCACATCGTTGATGATATGCGCCCCGGCTTGCAGCGCGGCGCGGGCTACGTTTGGTTTGAGGGTATCAATCGAAAGCGGCAAAGCCAGTTCCGCCTGAATAGCCTTGATAGCGGGCAGCACCCGGCGCAATTCTTCCGCTTCGCTGACGGGGGTAGCTCTGGGACGGGTGCTTTCGCCGCCAATATCGAGTAAATCCGCCCCGGCTTCGGCAAAGCGCCGAGCCTGATCAAGAATGGCGTTCAGGTCAAGGCTTAAGCCATCGCCCGAAAAAGAATCGGGCGTAACGTTAATAATTCCCATTAAATAGGTGCGCCGTCCCCATTCAAACGTTTTTCCGGCTATCTTTAATCCCTGGCTCACCTTCTCAATCTCTCCTGGCTCTTCTTAAATAAGCTAAGTGACGTAATCACCAAATTATAACACGCTATTCACGCCATCACCAGTTTAGGAGGTTGCTTAATAAGGCTATGTATCGTATAACTTTTATAACAGGATTTGTCCGTTATTTGGCAAACGTGCGCCATCCGAAACATCGTCGTCTTTCCTGGCACTGAAAATCTTCTTTATAAAAAGATTTTCCAAGAACAGAAGCTAAAATCGTTAAAGTTCACAATAAGGTACAATTCCTAAAATAAACAGTTCGGCTTGCTCAATAGACTAATTGCTTGAGCATGTGGTTGGGGCTGTTTCAAGAGCGAAATCCTAGACAGGTGACACATACAATGGAAATTTCGGAGAAATCGGTTAGATTCTCACTTCATGATATTTTGATAAAACGTTTTGGTGACCGACTTAATCCACAGCTTCAGCGCAAAGGTACTATGGTTACTCTTAGCCATGCGCTCGAAGAAGCAGTGCTGGAAAACAGGCTGCGCCCGGTAATCTTTACTGCTTTTCAGAAAGCCGAATATTTTAACTATGAGGCGGCGCGCTACCAAAAGTTGAGTGAGACGGCGCGGGCAGTTGTTTTATACGGGCAGAATGTGCCAAATGCCAGTCAGAAGTTAGAGCATGACTGGTTTGTGGTAGTGAATGAACCGCGCTTCAAAGCGCTACTGGCAAGCCGGGAGCTAGAAGACCAGGTTTTTGAAGACGAAACACAACGGCCCTTCCTCGGCATCTGGAGCTATGACCGCGAGGTAGTGGATTATGCTTGTCAAGTGTTGGCCGGGCAATTTGAGTCGCACAATCTGTCACTGGCTCGTTTAATGGCAGAAGTGCTGGCCGCTCCACACGAAACGTTGGCTCAAATTCAGTATGTACAGGAAGTGGGCGACCGCATTCTGGATGAATTGGAGCGTTCCAATCTGCGGGCCATCCGCCAGATTAACCGTAACCAGCAATTGTTAAGCGATTTGGAGCGGCAGGAACAAGCCCTGCATCAGGTCAATCAGCGAGCGGAAATAATCAAGGCCGAACAAAGCATATTGCAAGGCGA
>JBBQXW010000056.1:0-28816 GCA_038209275.1 Chloroflexia bacterium
CTCAAGCCAAACGGTCCGTTCGACCCGCCCGATGGCGCGGGTTACAAGGAAATTCAGCGCCGCTTATACGACCCAAATCTGGTGGCTTTTATTGTGCCGCCACCCGCTTCAAAAACTGCTGCCAATTATCCTTTAACTACCCTGATTTCCGGCCTGTACCACTATTACAGCGGCGGATATGAGCAGGCGGTTGCCAACTTCACTAGCCTGACCCGCTCCGCCGATACAGTCAACCTACCTGCCATGCGGTTATTACGGGGAAATGCGCTTTATGCCTTTGGCAAATATAATGAAGCGGTAGACGAATACGATAAATTGCTCACTTTAATTAGTGAAGCTTCGCAACGTGGAGTGCAACCGCCAATAGACCCGGCCTATGTGCTGAATAATCGGGGAGTTGCCGTTTCTTTTTTGCCCAACCGCTATTCGGAAGCACTGAATAATTTAGACGAAGCCATGAAACGGCTCAACACCTTGAGTCGTCCTCGCGTCAACTATGTGGCGGTACAACTAGACCGCCCCGGCACGAATTTCTCTTCGCAACAACTCGCCGATAACATGAAAATACTGGAAAGCGCCGCAAAACAAGAGCCGGGTCTTTCCAGTACCTATTATTATATGGGCCGTATTTACAACTTGCAGCGCAATAGCGACAAGGCGATTGAAAACTACAAAAAGACTATCGAACTCGACCCCAATCAGCCCGGCAACTATCGCGAATTAGGCTGGATTTACCTTAAAACTGACAAAGAATCTCAGGTTGAACCAGCCCGCGCCCAATTCCAGACTGGCCTCGATTTAGCGCAACGTCAGGCCCAGGAAAGCCGCGACCAGGCGGCTGGTTTATTAAGCCAGAACCAGACCGAATTGGCCCGCGTCTGGCAAAACCGGGGGCAGGCACTGGAAAATGTTCAGAACGATTTGAAGTATGGGCTGGCACGGGTTGCTTATGAAAGAGGCTGGCGCGAAGGCAATAAAATCGGCAATCCCTTCGATAAAGTAGTACGCTGGGCGCAGGGGCAGAAGACCGGGCTGGAAGAGGCCCGTGACAGATTGCTCGATGTTATCGCCAACCGACCTAATTTCGCCGAGCCGTATCTCTATCTGGGCCAAACCTTTGAATTACTGGGCGAAGGCGACTCCAACGCACAATATGCTAAAGCCAGACAGCTCGAAAAGGATAATCCGGCGGCGCTGCTCAATTTTACTCAGGCGATGGCGACTTTTCGGGTGCGGCAAGGTCGGCCCAATGACGCGATTAATGAATACAATGATTACTTGAAGCGTTTCCCCAGTAATTTCCAGGCTCACGCCGACCTTGCCAAACTTTATGCCGATTTGGGCCAGTTTGACAAGGGTTTGAACGAAGCACAGGTAGCTTTCCGCAATTCTAATGGCGTAGATAATCAATCGCTGGCGGAAGCCTATCTTTCGGCGGGGCGGGCGCAATTGGGCCTGAAGCGAAACAATGAGGCGCTCACCTCCTTCGACCAGGCGCTTAAAATCAAGGCCGATTATGCAGCAGCGCACTACCAGCGCGGCAATGCCCTGTTCGCTCTCAATCGTTTTGACGAAGCCCGCGTTGCCTACAATGCTGCGCTAACAGCGGATAATCCTAACTCGCCCGAAACGCATTATCGGCTCGGTCTTATCTACATGGACAAGCTGAACGATAGCAAAAGCGCCCGCGAACAATTTGAATTAGCGGTAAAAGACCAGCCCAAGCTGCCTGACGCTCATTTTCGGCTGGGCCAGTTATATAGTCGCGATAATGCCACGCTGGATAAGGCGATTAGTGCCTACAGCGAAGCTATAAAATACAATGACCGCAACGCCGCCGCTTTTTATCTGCGTGGCTTGCTATACGAAATCAAAGCCCGCGCACCCGAAGCCGAAGCTGATTATCGTCACGCCCTCGAACTTGAGCCGGGGTTGGTCAACGCCCGCGACCATCTGGCTAGAGTGATGGTGCAATCCGGCAGAATGGGCGACGCGCTGAAGGAAGCCCAAACTGCCGCCCGTCAAGAACCTTCCAACGCCGATTTCCAGAATACGCTGGGCGATATTTATCGCTATAGCGCCGACTATAACCGGGCGATTACCTCATATAGCGAGGCTATCAGGCTGAAAGCGAATTTCCCGGCGGCTTTTTACGGGCGGGCGCTCTCTTACTATCGCACCGAAAAATATGGAGTTGGGATAGTAGATATAGACCAGACGGTAAAGCTTGACCCGAAATATCCGGGCGCGCTGGTGTTACAGGCCCAATATTATAGCCAAAACAACAAGCTGGATGAGGCTATCAAAATTTTGGAGCAGGCCCGCCAGCTTAATCCAAACGATGCGGAGCTATATACCAGTTTTGGAATAATTTACCTGCGCCGCAATCAGGCTGATTTATCTATCGAAAATTTTAATCGGGCGATTCAGCTAGACCCAAATCAGGTGGACGCTTATTTCTGGCTGGGTTCGCTCTACAACGGGCGGAACGAGCGCGACCAGGCGATTGCGGCCTACGAAAAGACGGTGCAGTTGCGGCCCGAATGGGCGCTGGCGTGGCGCTATCTGGGCGAACAGTATGCCGCCAAAGGTGATTTGGATAAGGCTATTCAGAAATTTGATACGGCTGTCCAAAAAGATAGCAAGCAAATTGAAGCTTTCTACCAGCGCGGCAACGCTTACCACTCCAAAAATCAGCGCGCCAAAGCGCAGGATGATTACGATGCCGCCCTTGCCCTCAATTCTAAATATGCACCCGCGCAATTGCAAAAAGCCATTCTCTACGAAGAAGTCGGCGATACGAGCAAAGCCCGCCAGTATTACAAACTGGCCTTCGATAATGCCACCACCGACCAACAAATTAAGGCTGAGGCACAGCGTAGCCTCACCCGTATCGGGCCGTAGATTAGTTTCTGGTTTCAAGTTCCAAGTTTCAGGTTTATGGTTTCTAGTTGGGAAAATAAAATGAGGCTGACCGGGTGGTCAGCCTCATTTTATTTGTTACTACTTGGATTCGGTCTTACCAAAGGTTTGCTTGAGCAGAGTGCCAAGCGCCACGAAGGTTGGCGGCCACAGACCAACGAAAATGGCCTGTTCGCGCTTGCCCTGGCTAAACAGCGAAATCGAGTAAACTATCGAGCCAAGCATCAATATAATAGACACAATATCTATTATTTTGCTGTTGTTCTCTTTATTGTCGTTCATTTATCAAAACCTTTCTATCTGTCTGGCTTTAGCTTTCCGCTACAAATCGCTTCGGCTAAAGCTCAAACTTGCTTTTAATTAACTTCGTCCAACTAAAGAGCAAGTTCAAGACCGCCCACCGCTAGAAAGCGCCGATTTTATCAACCCCTTCGTGTTATGCAACTCTTTATTCACTTTCAGTTTTCGCCTCCAGAAATTTTTGGTTAGTAATTACTGAACACCCGGTGTAATCTCACCAGGGAGACACGGAGAAACACGGAGTTAAATTCAATTTAATTTTCCTCTGTGTCCTCTGCGGTGAACTTTCCCCCTGTTTATTTCTTTTTCTTGGAGTTGGAGCTGAGACGGATTTCAGGGACACCGTTCCAGTCGCTCGGCTTTTCGGCGGTTTGCCACAGGTGCTTTTTGACCGCGTTGGCAGACAGATTGCCGTTGGATTTGCTCATCAGGCTGGCGGCTACGCCCGCGACGAGGGGAGCGGCAAAGCTGGTGCCTGACCAGACGACGTGTTGAGTAGTTGATACGCGCGTCTCGTATTTGCTGCCCAAATCCATCACCAAATCGTGACCGGGTGCGCCGAAGTTGGCCTGATTGCTGAACCAGGCGTAAGCGCCGATTTTGCCCGTATCTTTGCCGTTTTTATCTGTGATGCTGGTGGCGGCGACGGTGATAAGGTTGGTGTCGGTGGCCGGGTCATCGGCGAAATAGCCGTAGGCGGAAGGCTCTTGCGGGTTCTGCGGGTGCTTATCGAAAGAGTTGTTGCCGGAAGAAGCCACAATTAGCACCTTGTCGTTGCCGGGGCTGCCCGCCCCAGCACTGCGGCAAATCTGGGCGCAGGCATTGAGCATATAGGGCGCGTCTATCTCTTCGGCCTGAGTGCGGAACAGGCCAAAGCTGAGATTGACCACCAGTTTATCTTCGACCACTCGCCGCCCGTTAGCCGTCGTCTGCTTCTGTTGCAGAGCGTGCAGAATATCCAGAGCGTGCGTGATGGTGCTGCCCGCCGCTTCGCCATCGTCGTCCAGCACTTTGATTAGCACGATGGTGGCTTTGGGCGCGACGTGACGGATGAGCGAAGCAATCATCAGGCCGTGATAGGGCCACAAGTCGTTACGGTCAAGTAACGTGCCAGCTTTAAAATCTTTATCTTTGCGATTAGCTTCGGCGGCTTTAATATCAACTTCGCTGGGCAGTTGCATCCCGGCGGGCGTTGCCAGAACGTCTTTGTCTTCTTCCGGCACCGATACATTGCCCGTGCTTAGGTCGAGCCAGAAGTTAATCAGGTCGGGGCAAACATATTCACGCTGGGGCGAAGTATCGAGGATGGCGACGGTTACACCTTCCCCATCTTCCCGCTTGTCTTTAGCGCCAATACCCAGCCGAGAAGCCGAAAAACAGGCTTGTTTGGCGAAATCTTCTTTGGTTTCGGTAGTGCGCGGCGCTTCGCGCAGGGTCGGGCCACCGCCACCGTAGCCACCAACAGAAGCCTGGAAAACATGGTCAACGTGGGCGGATAGTGAGCTATATTGGTCAGGGTGCTGCCGGAACATACGGCAAAGCTCCAATTCGAGGGCAGTCGGGTCTTGACCTGTGGACAGGCGATAGCGACGAGTTTGCAAACGGTCTTCGGCAGTATTGACCGTTTCCAGAAAATCTTGCAAACTGGCTTCAGTCGCCAGCTTCCATTCCTTTTCCTTGTCACTATAAGCGTAAATCGCCGGGGCGGGCAGGGCCGAAGCACTGCTCTGAACTGCCCCACTGACCTTGCCGAGGTTTCGGGCGGCCTCATAAGCATCGAGTTCGGATGGTTTGCCAGTAACAACCACTACCGAGGAAGCGTGGCGGCGCGGCACATATTGAAGGCGGTGAGTTTCAGATTTGAGCATGGCGAATTCCTTTCTTATGGAAATTAACCACAGATGAACAAGCCCCGGAGGGGTTCCCTGTGGGCAAATAACCCCGAATGAATAGATTTAACAGGGTAACGAAGGGCCGCCTGGCCCAGGTTAAGGGAAGGAACTAAAAACGGTCAGGGTCTATCCCAGTAGGGGTTTGATTATGAATTTTAACTATTAAATCCGGGTATGGGCGATGATTTGGTAGGGGCGAATCGCATACGCCCTTTTGACCTGGCCTGGTGTTCAAGGGCGTATGCGATTCGCCCTTACCTCTATACCCGGTTTATTTTGTTAAACACTATCATCAAACCCTGGAATTAGGCGCAATAAATTGCGCCCCTACCGGGACGGGTTCTTAGGTGAGAAAATTGAAAACTAGAGTAACCCAGGGTCGCCAATCAGGATAAAAGGTGCCCAGAAGAACGGGTGGTTGTAGGCTGAATTTCGCAACAGGGTTAATTGGGCGGCGCGCAAGGCGCTGGCTTTGCGTTCGCCCTGCATCAATTGAGTATAGAAAGCGTTCATAAGCAGGGCGACACTTTCGTCTTCGACCCGCCACAGGGAAAGCAGCAGCGAACTGGCTCCGGCATAGAGACAGGCCCGGCTAAGGCCCAGCAACTCATCGCCACCGCCCAGCGTACCGAGGCCGGTTTCGCAGGCACTAAGGGTGACAAGGCTGGCTTTGAGTTCGTAGTTGAAAAGTTCCTGGGCGGTCAATTCGCCATCGGCTAATAGCAGAGCCGAAAAGAGCGGGTCGTCCTGGCGAAATTCGCCGTGCGTTGCCAGGTGCAACAGGCGGCACGACCCGGCTTCGGCTTTAAAGCGAGTCTCGGTGGCTTCTTCTTCCAGATAGAGATTGCTATCTCCGGCCTGACCAAGTAAATCGGCCACGCTGCGGGCTTCGTGCAGACAATGGGCCAGTTGCCCACCGCCGCTATAACCCATCACCAGCGCCCCCTGGCCCTGCTCGTGGGCCGGACGCTGGCTGCGCTGGCGGCAGAAGTGCAGCAGGCTGCCACTGGGCAGATAGCTGATTTCCTCCCATTCTTCCAGCAGGTAGCGTTGGGAGACGGAATTGTAAAGGGCATGGAAGGGCAGGTAATGAAGCGGGCCGTGCGGGACGATGATTAAACGCTGGTAGCCCGACAGATGGGCCGAGAGCGGAGCAATTAGCTGCCGATAGAGTTTTTGGAGCAGCGAACGGGCGTTGGCATTGGCGGAATTAAGCCGACCAGCTTTCTGTTCCGGGGTTAAACCTTCCGCCAGAGCATGAGTCACTCCCGCCAGATTGAGGCGCAAGAAAGACAGAAGGCGGTTGACCTCCTGGGCGGTGGACAAATGGCGCACTACCGAAACTTTAGATGAGTCTAGCACAAAGGCCAGCACCTCACCCCGGCAAATATAGTATTCGACTAGAACCGTACCCTCTTCCAGGCACTCAGTCGCAATTCGGGCGCTGGGTGGCCGCAAAATAGCATCTTCGGCATAAGTGGCATTACGTACCTGCAAACGCTCTACCAAGTTGCTAATTTGCTTTTCACACTCTTTCATCTGACTCATTACCAAGAGCCGCTCGCTATCGGGCGGCGCTTCGACGGTGACCGTACTGCGTACATTCAAAACCAGCGAATTAGACCAGTTAGCTAGACGACTAACCAATCCGTTACGCCTGGCCCGCCAGTTTTCCAGTTCACCTACCAGTTCGCGGTCAGCTTCGGCCCGCACCCGCACCCGCACGTCCAGTTCCCCGGCCAGTAAATCCACCAGCCCTCGGCTTTTATTGCGCTCGACCAATTCGAGGGCGGCAGACCAGTTTTCGGCCGCCAAACTAAGCGCGACCGCGCCCTGGTAGACCGCTTCTTTGTCTTCGACAAAGCCAGCACGGGCTTCTGCCGCTACCCGGCCTCGCATTTCTTCGACGGCGAACAAGCTGGCTTGATAGAGTTCCAAAGCCTGAGAATGGTCGCCTTGTGCTTCCGTAATTTCAGCCTGTAAGAGTAATGCCTGATAAACTATTAAAGGCATGTGAGCGATCTGACCTGCGACCATTGCCTGAATTGCAAGTTGTTTTGCTTCCTCAAGTTGCCCTTGTACCAGCCATATCCGGCTTAACAGAATATCACAACGTGCGCTGTTCGCGGTTAAACCTTGTGCGTTAAATATGCTTCGGGCCTGGGCGCAAAGTGTTTCCGTTGCCGCATAATCCCCACATTGATAATGAAATTCAGCCTGTTCCAGAATGGGGTTAGCTACAAGCGTCGCGCTACCAATATTAGAAAAGATTTGACGGGCCTGTTCAAAAGCATAAAGCGCTTCTTCCCGACGACCTAAGTGTGTCAGAGCTACACCCAAATACTGATTAAATTGTGCCGCTTCAAATGTGGTATTACGCTCATCCACTAGCAATTGCTCTAATAATTCTTGACAGACTTCAACGGCACGCTCAAAGCGATTAAGGGCCAGGTAACACGGCACGGTAAAGAAATCGCAAGCCAGAATATAACCCTGCATCTTGTTCAGCTCGAAAACCTGGCGTGCTTCATCTAGCAGACGTAGCGCTTTATTAAAATGGCCCAATTGCAAGTTGTAAAAACCAATTTTCTCTTGACAAATTGCCAAGGCTACGCTATTTCCCAGTTCACGCTGGGTAGCCGCTGCTTCTGTTGCTATTTCAAGAGCTTCCTGGTAGCGGTTTTGGTCGGCCAAGACTGAAGAAATATTGAACTTAAGCATGGCTGTTAAGCTGCGGCTACTCAAGGTAGCCACTTTTGAAAGAGTCAGCAGACCACTTTGCCACACTTCAATCGCTTTCTCGTATTCAGCCAGATATTGATAAGAAAGTCCCAGGTTGGCATCCAGGTTAGCCAGCGCCCAAAACTCAGCTTTGGTTTGCAGAGGGAGTCGCGCCGCCTCACCTATCTTGATAGCCTCCTCGTATTTACCTTGTAATAATAGCGCCCAAACTTTGCCAATCTGGGAACGGGCGGCTTCAAGTTCGTTGCCCGCTTCAAGGGCGATACGCTGGGCTTCGTCGTAAAGGGCAATGCCACGCGAATTATCGCCCTGCCTGACCGCTAGATTCCCCTGGGCAATCAGGGCAGCAACCATGTGCAAAGGTTGGGCGCTCAGTTCGGCGGCGTAGTGCAGACTTTCCGCCAGCATAACGGCGTGGGTAAGTTGTGCGTCGGCCAGTTCCCAAATTCGCGCTTTCATGCGCTGAATATTTTCATCGGAAAGCTGGGAAAGATGCTGAGTCAGGAACAGATGCAGTTCTTCGGGCGACTCGTGCTGTTCCCATTTGGCAATAAATTCTTCCATTTCCATTACTAACACTTTTTTTACCCTGCATAGAGGTGCTATTTCGCGCATCGTCCGGGTTCGATTTGAATCTGGCGCAACAAAAATTGAAGGGCGGGCCTTAAACCCAACGAAGTAAACATAAAAGTATTCGCTCCTTTCACAATATTTAACTCAGGGGTATACTCTACCGTAAGAATAAATCCAGATTAGAGCAAAGTCAATAGGTAAATTAAATTGAGGAGCGAGTGAAATTAGTTTTCTAAATAGTTGGTGGGAACTGGTTTTCCACCTCCCGACTCCACTCAAAGAATACCTTGTCAGCGAGTTTGAAATACTTTTGCTTTGTTGCGGACTAAAGAATAACCCAATGAATACTGAAATAAATATAGCTGATATTTATAGAACTTCTGTGACCTGCATCACACTTTCAGTAAATTTTCAGTTAATTTGCTTTAATACCGGGAATTATTATCAATTTATCATTTAACGTGATTTCCATAGTAAAAATTTGGGAGCGAGCAATTCTCTCGAAGACAAAATTACCACTATCGTCAATCTTTACGGTAGCGACAAGTTCATCATTATCTTTTATCAAGCGAATTTCGCTGCCTTCAAGTTCATCCTGCCCGTAATTCTCGCGCTGCACCAGACCCTCAATTTTTACATCGGTGGTACGCTTGGCGGCAGACTGTACCGTAATTGTCACCTGCACATCTTCCGCCTCGAAAATCTGGGGAGTGCCATCGAGCATGGTAGGAATCATGGTGGTGCTGCGTACCGCTCCGGCAGTCGCCATCCCAACTTGCGGTTGAGTTGCCGTGAGTACCGTGGCTACAACGCGGTGCAACCAGTCCTTTATATCGCCAAAATTAATTTGAGGAGTAGTAGAAGGGCGGCGAGGTACAAAAGAAATCGGTTCTTCCGGCATAAAGCGTTTCAGATTGGTCAATTCTTCGGTGCAATACTGGCAGGCCGTGAGGTGAGCTTTCAGATTACGCTGTCCTATTTCATCGAGTAGACCAAGCAAATATTCGCCCAGCTTAATAGTTTCGGTGCAAAGAATGCGCTCTGGCGCGACGATGAAGCCATAATTTTTGTGCATGAGACTATCGAGCTTACCGAACGCCGCAACTTCAGCGCGGCAATACTGGCACGCCTGAAGATGAGCTTCAAACTCAGGCCGGGCATCATTATTAAGGTCAGCTAAATAGTCCGACTCCTGAATTTGGTCGGGGTTTATACAGCGTAAAATTTCGGTCATCACAACATTTCCTTACTTCTATTATCGGTCTAACGGTGTGCTGGTCAGGTCTTGATAAAAGTAAAGCGTCTCTGTCAAAACTCCTGATAATATTGCAACCACACGGCTCGTTAACCGTTTAACTATTAAAGCAGCCCCAAGACTACTGTCTTAGGAATATAAACGCCCGCGCCAATTTTTTTTACGAGTCATTTTCAAGCAAAATCAGATTATTTACCCAATTCGATGCAGATATTTTGCCTAATCACCTATCTCGGTAGGAGCGTAATTCATTGCGCCCAAGTTCAGGGTTTAATGAATCAAACCCCTACTGAGATAGGCTCTTAATCCAACTAAATTTGCCATCAGTCAGGCCAAATTCCACTATTACGCAAGCGCCAGAGCAAATTCTTAATACGCTTATAAACATCCTGAACCGTTGGAAAAAGTTGCGGATAGAGTTGGGTTATTTCGCGTGGCGGCATATTCTGAACGTAGCGTAGATAGATAAGCTGGCGGTCTAGCGGTTCGTCCAGTTTCTCCCAAACCATCTTCCAAAAATCGGCCCGGTCTAATTTATCCAGCAAAACTTCTTCCAGATTGAGCGGGTCGCCCAATCGGTCTGCCAGCGTAAAATCGCCTGTATCGGAAGTGGAATTAGCCGGGTCGCCAGAATTGCTGGGCGCATTGAGCGAGATTTCGAGCAACCGGGCTTGCCTATCGCGTTGGGCATCGGCCACCACCGTCCAGCAGCACATTTTAAGATATTGCATCAGCGCTGGCAGACCGCTAAAAGTGTCGAATTTATCCGGCGTTAGGAAGCGATAAAGATTAATAAAAACGCCATTGAGCAAAGCGTCTTCTTCCGCCTGCAACCAGGCCGAAGTATTAGTGCGCTGCTGCACCCATTTGCGAACAAAAGGCTGGTACTGTTCGATAATAGCAGCCCAGGCTTCCTGGTTCTGCGCGACCACCGCCATTTGCCACAAACGCAGACACGGGCCAGTCTCGTGATCTTCACGCCTGATGTAGAGCGCAGTTTGCTCACGACATTCTTTAACTAAGTCATCAATTGGCAAGCTCAACGGTTTATAAGTCACTTCTGAATAATATCTCTACACAATCTAAAACATTTCACAAAGCAAGCAGCTACTGAATAAGCCCGATTATATCATTCTCAACCGGGGTTTACAATCGGTTAAAGGCCAATTTCGGGTTTAAAATGAGAGAACCCTTCGTCACCCGCCTGCTCTACGGGAAACGAAAGGTTCTCTGGGGGTTGCAGTTACAACAACCAAACAGGATGGAGATTGGGGAGAAAAGATAGAGAGAGTAATGTCGTTTCATTTCTATATAGGTTGACCTTGCTAAATTTATCTCTACTTCCAATAAACGCACAATCGTGAAGTTTTTTCGATTGATTTGTGATTCTAATAGAAATCTAACATGACTGAAACTTTGGGCTAGGGATTACGTAATTTAAAGGAGATAGCTTGATAATGAAGATTGGCAAATTCAGGAGTGCATCTGCTATGCCCGGTGGCAGGCAGATGTAGCCAGTCAAAAGCAGTGTTGGGAGGCTGCAAGTATGGATTGGCTTAGTAGCATTTTCCTCGGTTGTTTTATTTTTGGCCTGGTCTTTACCGTAGCTTCTTTTCTATTGGGCGGGCTGGGTCATTTAAGCGGCGTGGACGGGATGGGACATGGCGCTCACGTTGGGCATGGCGCAGATTTTGGATATGGCACTCAGGCTGGACATGGTCACGGCGCTGATACTGCCAGTCATGATAGTTCACACAATCATGCCGCCAGCCACAACGAAGCGGGCGGATTAAACTGGCTCAACTTCAACGCGCTAATCGTTTTCGTCACCTGGTTCGGCGGGGCTGGCTTTGTGCTGATGGCACTGGGTAGTCCTGGCTGGGTGGCTGTCCCACTGGCGCTGGTCGGCGGAATTCTCGGCTATTTCGCGATTCTCCTGTTTTTCTCCAAAGTATTATATGCTTCGCAAACTCCCTTTATGCGAAGCCAGGATTACAACCTGACAGGTCAGGTGGCACGAGTGAGCAGCCCTATTTTTGAGGGCGGCACGGGCGAAGTGATTTTCACCAAATTTGGCACCAAACGTAGTGCTGCCGCCCGTAGCCTGCACGGTATTGCCTTTAACAAAGACGCTCAGGTAGTAATTTTGCGCTACGAAAACGGCGTGGCATACGTGGAAGACCTCGATAAGTTGCTGGCGGAAGCGGGGGCTGAAAAATGGTCTACCGAAAGCTTGCGCGGCAGCGAGAGCGAGAAGTCAAGCTGAAAAATAGTTTCAGAAATCGGTAGGGGTTCAATTCATTGAACCCAATTAGGCTTGCCCCTTCAAGCCCCTACCGATTTTGAAATAGGTTTTAAAAAACAATACCTTATATTCAAGACAGATGTAGTCGAAGGGTAGGCACAAGCGATGGATGTAGCAGTTATTGTCGGGGTTGGTGCGATACTCGTAGTGTTGCTGATAAGCTGGATTAGCGTCAGCCTGTACCGCAAAGTTGGCCCTAACGAGGCGTTGATTGTCTTTGGTAGCGGCGGAACCCAGATTGCAGTCGGTGGTGGACGATTAGTCTGGCCGTTTGTTCAGGAAGCCCGCAAGATTTCGCTGGAATTGATGAGCTTTGATGTAGCACCACAACAAGACCTCTATACCAAACAGGGTGTTGCCGTCACAGTCGAGGCAGTTTCGCAGATTAAGATTAAGAACGACCCGGTAAGTATTCGGACTGCCGCCGAGCAATTGCTCAACAAAAATCCGGCAGAACGCGAAGGTTTAATTCGGCTGGTAATGGAAGGTCATTTGCGCGGTATCATTGGGCAGCTTACGGTTGAGCAAATCGTGAAAGAGCCGGAAATGGTCGCTGACCGAATGAGGGCCAACAGTTCGGAAGACCTCGATAAAATGGGACTGGAAGTAGTCTCCTTCACTATCCGCGAAGTGCGCGACAAAAACGAGTACATCAGCAATATGGGCAAGCCCGATATTGCCCGCATCAAGCGCGATGCCGATGTCGCCGCCGCCGAATCCGAGCGCGATATGGCAATGCGCCGGGCTTCGACTATGCGTGAGGCCAGCGTCGCACGAGCGCAAGCCGACCAGGATAGAGTTATTGCCGAAACTGCATCGCAAACCCGCCAATCGGAAGCCGTCCGCGACCTTGAACTAAAAAAGGCCGAGTACACCGCTTCGGTACAGCGCGAAAAGGCCAGCGCCGACAAAGCTTACGATATTCAGACGGCAATTATGGACCAGCAGGTGGTAGCCGAGAAAGTCCGCATCGAGCGGGTACGCAAGGAAGAAGAAACCAGGGTTCAGGAAGCTGAAATTAATCGCCGCGAGAAAGAATTAATCGCCACAGTCTTAAAGCCAGCCGAAGTAGAGCGCAAGCGCATCGAGACTATTGCCGAAGCTGATAGGCAGCGCCAGGTTTTAGCCGCGACTGGTCAGGCCGATGCTACCCGCTTGCAAGGTCAGGCCGAAGCCGATGTAGTAGTTGCACGCGGTAAAGGTGGTGCCGAGGCCGTTCAACTACAAGGTCAGGCCGAGGCCATCGTTATCAAAGTGAAGGGCGAGGCCGAAGCCATCGTTATCAAAGTGAAGGGCGAAGCCGAGGCGGGCGCAATGACGCTGAAGGCGGCGGCTTTCCACGAATACAATCAGGCGGCATTGCTCGACAAGCTGATGGGCGCAATGCCAGAACTGGCGCGGGCTATGAGCGAACCATTGAGCAAGGTAGACAAAATTACTATTATCAGCACTGGCGGTGATGGCGAGAACGGGCGCGGCGGTTTTGGGGCCAGCCAGTTAACCACCGACATGACCAAGATGATTGCTCAGGTTCCGGCCCTGTTCGAGACCCTGACCGGGCTAAAAATTGGCGATATGATGGCGCAAGTGCCAGCCATTAAGTCGGCTATGAACGGCAATGGCAACGGTAACGGCAATGCTAAACTCAGCAATGCTACCGTCGAGGTCGAGGTCAAGCCGGAAGAGAAAAGCGTCAACTAAACCAATCGTGATATAATTCGGCCCGGATGTTTTTGCAACATCCGGGCCGAATTTTATTAATTTCTTCTTTTTTGTTCTTGCTTGTTGTTTTGAAATTTTTTGTAAAAAATTTCAAAACAACAAGCAAGAACAAAAAAGAAGAAAAATCCCCAATTCAAAAAGTGGCTGATTTAGAAGTTTGAAAAGTAGGAACTAGAGAGTTGGAACTTCGCCGTCATTCTGAGGAACGAAGAATCTGAGATTCTTCGTTCCTCAGAATGACTAGCGAAATTCCCGGAGAGAGAGGAAGAATTAACAAATGACCGAGCAAAAAGAAGTCAGTTTTTATTTTGACCCGCTATGTCCCTGGGCCTGGCGAACTTCGCTTTGGATTCGAGAAGTGGCGCAGGTGCGCCCAATTACGGTGCGCTGGGACTTTCTGAGCCTGGCGGCGGTGAACGCGGGTAAGGACACTTTGAAAGATACTCATTCACAGAGTTCGTCCAGTTTCAGGCTGATGGCGCTGGCCCGGCGCACTGGCGGCAATGAAGCGGTGAACCGACTCTATCTGGCGCTGGGTAAGGCCCGTCATGACCGTAAGCAAGATTTGAGCGAGGAGGCCGTATTACTGGCAGCCTTGGATGAGGCCGGGCTGGATAGTGGGTTGCTTTCGCAGGCGCTGGACGACCCAACGATCCAGGAAGAGGTAGAAAAATCGCATTCGTATGCGGTAGGGTTGAAAGGATTTGGCGTGCCAACGATGGTAATTAAGGACGGCGACCGCGAAAGCCCGGCTATGTTCGGCCCGGTTATCACCGAAGTGCCAAAAGGCGAAGCCGCCGGAGAACTCTGGGATAGAGTAGAATGGCTGATGTGGCAACCAGAATTCTTCGAGCTAAAACGCAGCCGCTAAGATAAATTTTGAATTTTGAGTTTTGAATTTTGAATTAAAGAGCCTGTTTTGGTAGGGGCTTGATAAATCAAACCCGCAGCCTGAGTCAAGACAAGTTTTAAGCAAGACTCAAAACTCATGCCAGAAAGCTGATAAACTATGGGCCTCAATTCAAAATTCAAAATTCAAAATTCAAAATTATTGGTGATTTTCTTGTTGTTGAGTTTGTGGTTGGCGGGGTGTAGCGAAACTAGACCGACGGGACAGGCAACCACAACGACAGGTGCGCCAACCGCTACTGCCACTAAACTAAGTGAGATACCCGCACCTTCGACTCTTTCTCCGGCGGTACAGGCAACCCTGATTGCCATTGCCGAAATAACTGAGGCTGCTTCCGGGCCGCCAATCTTGCCGCCGGGCGCAATCGCGATAGACGGCACGCCTACGCCCACCCCGACGATTGCCCCGCTACCGATAACCGCGATGGCTTTTACGGATTGGTCGCAATTGCCCGCGCCGGAAGGTGAGCCAAAGCTGGCCCGGCTTATCGGGCAGATAAACAGCCAGGTTGCCGCCGTCCCAACCCCTTCAGTAATTGGGAGTCCTGCATCAAACAAAAAAGCGCCGCTTACCGCGCTGGCAATTTCGCCGGATAATAATATTGTGGCAATAGCTGACCGGGAACAAATCTGGCTGTGCGATGCCGTGACCGGGCGGGCTTTGCAGGTAATTTATGCACCGAGCAACCCCAATTTCGCCGGGCGACCAGGGGAATCGGAGGAACGGGGAGCGGCTTCGCTTGCGTGGTCGAGCGATGGTAAAAAGCTGGCGGCGGGTGGTTGGCATGGGCAGGTGAGTTTGTGGCGCTGGGAAGCGGCCCAAAAACGGGTGCGACCTGGTCGAAATGTTTTGCAGCCTTATGCCGGAGCCTCTTTCTTTGGCGATGCGGTGGAGGTAGCTTTCCAGCCAAAAGGCGATTTGCTGGCCGGATTCTCAGCCAGTGGCTCAATTACGGTCTGGGATAGCGAAACGTTGCAAACCCGCTCGACTTTTTATTCGCCTTACGCCGGGTATATGAGTTGGTCGCCGGACGGCAAAAGGCTGGTAGATGAGTATTTAAATCTGCACGATTTAGAAGTTGGGCAGAGCTTTTATCCCGGCGAGAAAGCAATCGTAAGCGACGAACAGCCGCAAGGCATCGCCTGGTCGCCGGACGGCAAACAACTGGCGGTTTCTGCCGATGGGTTTGAACTGGGTTTGGTTGATGCACCCGCCCCCGGCAAGGGGCGCTTTGTAGAAGGCGAATTAAAGAAGATTGTGCGGTCGCGAACCACTACTGGCCCGGCCTACGACCATTTCCGCGAAGGACGGCGGGTGGCCTGGTCGCCCGATAACAAGTGGGTAGCGGTAGCGAATATGCCCGCCGCCGGGACAATTTCGGTCTGGGACAATAGCGGGCGCAAACTATTTACTATAAGTAGTGGCAGCGAAATTTTGACCGGGTTGGCCTGGCCCACCAGCGCCACGATTGTTGCCGCCGGGTATGATGGCATCACCCGCTTCTGGCAACTAATCAGCCCGCCTCCTATTACACCCGCACCTTAAAACCTATCCCTGTAGTAGGTTAAAGAAGTAAACCCTGCATTTAGGCGTAAGTTATAGTGCCGCAGGTATATCAAGTTAAGATTAAATAATCTCAAGTCAGTACGCAAGTGAAGCCCGCCCTGGAATGAATTCCGGGCTACGATGCTCAAGTGGTTTGAAAACCACTGGATACGGGGCTACGGCTTTTCGGTAATCAGTGGATTTTAATTCACTTAAGCATCGTAGCCCGGAATTCATTCCAGGGCGGATGAAAATTATAGACTGGTTTTAACTCCGTGTTTCTCCGTGCCTCCGTGGTGAATTTCCGTCTTCTGCGGGAACCTGTAGAAATTTGCTTATTTCTTCGCTGGCTTTTGCTTCTAAATCGGGGTCGGCGGCATCCAGCCATATAATGGAAGGGTCGCGGCGAAACCAGGTATATTGCTGGCGAATATAGCGATGGGTCGCGAATTTCATCTTCTCTTTGGCCTCGGCAAGGCTCATTTCAGCCCGCAAATAGGCCGTTATCTGGCTGTAGCCCAGGCTGGTCATAGCAGGTAAATCGGGGCTGTATCCAGCATCCAACAATTTTTGTACTTCCGCCACCAGCCCACGCTCAAACATTTTCTCGATGCGCTCGTCCGCTCGTTGGTAAAGCAACGGACGTTCCAAAGTCAGGCCAAGTTTGAGAATATGGTAGGGCGGCGGAGTTTTCCCCTGGGCTTCCGAAAAAAGCCGGCCCGTCGTTCGGTAAACTTCCAGCGCTCGAATAATGCGACGAGTGTTATTGGGGATAATGCGCGCCGCCGCTTCGGGGTCGAGTTGCTTTAATTCTGCGTGAAGGGCTTCCGGCCCACGCCGGGTCGCTTCGTCTTCCAGAGCTTGCCGCAACTCGCGGGCCGGTTCTACTTTAGGAATTTCCCAGCCATCCGCTAGTGCATTTATGTAAAGTAGCGTGCCGCCCACTACCATCGGTAATTTGTGGCGGGCTAGAATAGCGTCAATAGTGGCGTAAGCTTGCGCTTGAAAATCCGCCAGGGTAAAATCTTCGTCGGGGTTTACCACGTCAATCAGGTGATGCGGCACAAGCGCCAGTTCTGCCGGAGAAGGCTTGGCGGTGGCAATATCCATCTGGCGGTAAAGCTGGCGGCTGTCGACACTAATAACCTCGCCCCCAAACTTCTGCGCCAACTCTAACGCCAACCCGCTTTTCCCCACCGCCGTCGGGCCAGTCAGGATAATTAGTTTTGAGTTTTGAGTTTTGAGTTTTGAGTTAAATTCAGTGCTTTGCTCAGGATTCATTTGTACCCATCTATAAATTTAACAACATCTGTGTGCATCTGTGGTTCTCTGTGTTCATCTGTGTTCCATCCCAAATTCAAAACTCAAAACTCAAAACTCAAAACTCAAAACTAACCTTGCGTTACTACTACGCGGATGGGGTTGCCGATTTTGTCGCGCAGGGTGATAAGGGCTTCGTTAACTTGCTCTAGGGGGAAGGTATGAGTTATAGATGGCGCGAGGTCGAGCCGACCACTGGCGACCAAATCGAGCAGCACTTTAATATCATTGCGGGACATGCCATACGAGCCTAGCACCTGATAGGCTTTCTGAACGAAAAGCACCTGGGGCGGCAATTGAGCTTTCTCAATACCAACGCCACAAATCACGGCGCGACCACCAGGACGCAAGCAGCGCGTGGCCTGCTCTACCGTTTTGGCGTAACCCACTAATTCTACCGACATATCAACACCGCGCCCGCCAGTCATCTGGCGAATCGCTTCGACGGGATTAGTTTCAGAAGCGTTTATCACGTCATCTGCCCCAAACTGGCGCGCCCGTTCCAGCGCATCGTCGCGCAAATCCACCACGATAATGCGGGAAGCGCCTTCCATTCGCGCAATCTGTACCGCTTGCATTCCCAGGCCACCCGCCCCAAAAAGTGCAATGGTCTCGCCCGCCCGCAATTTACCAACGCCCGTAATCGCGTGATAGGGAGTCGCTACCGCATCGGTGATGATGGCGGCTTGCTCGTAAGGCACGCCTGTCGGGATGCGGACTAAATTTTGGGCGGGTACTTTAATATATTCAGCCAGCGCGCCTTCGCCAGTAATTCCCAACCCATAGCCATTTTCGCACAATTCGCTCCGGCCATCCATACAGGCAAAACAATTGCCGCACCACGTCCCCGGCACCAGCGCCACCCGGTCTCCCACTTTCCAACCGCTCACTTCCGGCCCGATTTCGGCGACATCTCCCGCCGGTTCGTGTCCTGGCGTAATCGGCAAATAAGCGGTACGGGCAGTCTTTTCAAAAATAATATGCAAATCCGAGCCGCATAGCCCGCAAGCCCGGATTTTGACCAGCACCTCGCCCGGCCCTGGCACAGGCGTTTCAATTCGTTCCAGACTGAGCGGCTTGCCCACCTCATAAAACCGCGCCGCCAGCATCGTTGCTTCTGCCACGTTTAAAATTCCTTTCTAAACAACCTAAACGACCTTGACTAACCTTTTCGCGCTCCCTTGCCCAGATTACAACTCTGGCAGAGAGTTTGCAAATTAGAAGGGTCGTTGGTGCCGCCGTGAGCGACTGGCCTTTTGTGGTCTACGTGTAGAGGAGTATCTTTACCACTGGCACCGCACTTGACGCAACGATGATTGTCTCTCGTTAAAATATCGTAACGAAGCTTTGCGCCGATAGGTTCTCGTTTGTAAACTGGCTTACTTTTTGAGTCAGCCGAACCAGTTTTTAGGGCGGAAGGTGTGGCTTTTGAGACAGAAGTGTTGTACATGACTTCCCAACGGCTATTTTCGCTGGCAGGTAAATCGCTTTTACAGGTAGGGCAGTAATAGACGAATTGGTGGCGCGAATTGTTAACTGATAGCATCGTGCCAACGCCGGGTAATCCTAGCTTAAATTCCTTTTTAGGCACGGGCCGACGTTGTAGCCGACCTTCCTGGTGGGTACAACTTTGAAACAGCTTGAAAACATCCATATTAAATTTGCTCTTTCAGGCTAGGAACGTTTGGAGGAAGTGTTGGACAGCAACCGAGAAATGGCGATAATAACAACTGCTCCGGCGATAGCGGTCAAAAAGTTACCAATCAGACCCCACGGGCGCAAGCCGATTGCCGGAAGCAGAAAACCACCTACAAAAGCCCCCGCCACGCCCAGCACCAGATTGGATAAGAGAGACTCGCTGCGCCGTCCCATCACGCTGTTAGCAATAAAACCAGCAGCCAGGCCAATCACCAGGAAAATTATAATGGTGTTCAAATCGAGATTGATAATCAAGAGATTTCTCCTTGTGTGTATAACAAAACTAAGACTATTCAAGTTGACGGAAGTTACTCCTCACAATTTACGTAAAAAATAAGCCGGAAGTTTCATTTTTTATTAATCAATTTCTTCGCCGCAATCCTCGAAAGCCGGAAAGGTGCTGTTTTCGCGGTGATGCAATTTTTGGTTTTGGACATATTCGATGGCGGGTCAAGCAGGCGGGGGCTGACCGAAAAGATGCCGTAGCCGCCTTGCCAGCTAAATTGGGGGATGGTGTAGCCCAGGTCGTTGTTGAGGTGGTGGCTGCTGCTGCCTTTGATGCGCCGCACAAATTCGGCTACCGCAATACTGGGTGGAATAGAGGTAATAAGATGAAGATGGTTTTCGATGCCGCCGATAGCCTGTACTTTACATCCAAGACTTTCTACTTTTCCAACAAGGAAACCATAGAGGACAGGTTCAAGCTTGGCGGTAATCAGTGGTTGCCGCTCTTTTGTAGCCCAGACAATATGATAGTAGAGCCGCCAGTAGGCCATCGCTTTATCCTGTTTGATTATTTTGATAAAGTAGAATAGTTTTGGATATTATAGGGATGGTTGGAGGTTTTGGCAAATTGGTTCGATGGTTGGGTGGTTGAGTTGTAGAGAGGTGGTAGGTCACGCTCGGCACTCAAGGCCGAGCTACGTAGCGTAAGCCCACTGAAGGGGCTGAAATGCCCGGCTGCTTTTGATAGAGAGGTGGTAGGTCACGCTCGGCACTTAAGGCCGAGCTACGTAGCGTAAGTCCGCTAAAGGGACTAAAACTCCCTGGTGTCAACAAGATTACCAACTTTTCCAGTGAGTTCTGGTCTGGTAATTTAGCCTCAACCCGCCGGGTTATGTTGTGCGTCGGTGCCAAGCGGATTTACAATCGAAGCAATTTCTACCACAAACCATCAACCCGATTTCAGCCCCTTTAGTGGGCTTACGCTGTGTAGCTCGGCCTTGAGTGCCGAGCGTCCATTTCCACCTCTCTACAATTCAACCACCAAATTTTCACCTTCACCTATTCCGACCAATAATAGAGAGGGGAGCTAATTCAATGGATTAACTCCCCTCGCTGTTTAGCTTAAATTTACCTATCGCGTTCGCTGCTCGTCAGCGCAGCCTGGGCTGCGGCGAGGCGAGCGATAGGGACGCGGAAGGGGGAGCAGGAGACGTAGTTCAGGTTTATCATGTGGCAGAACTCGACGCTGGAAGGTTCGCCGCCGTGTTCGCCGCAGATACCAACCTTCAGGTCGGGGCGAGTGGCGCGACCACGCTCGGTGGCAAGCTTCATTAGCTGACCCACCCCTTCGCGGTCTAATACCTGGAACGGGTCATCCTTGAGAATTTTCTGCTCGACGTACATCGGCAAGAATTTCCCGGCATCGTCGCGGCTGAGGCCAAAAGTGGTCTGGGTCAGGTCGTTTGTACCAAAGCTGAAGAACTCGGCAGCCTCGGCAATTTTGTCGGCGACCAGGGCGGCGCGGGGCAACTCAATCATCGTACCGATTTTGTAGTTGACTCCGGCTTCCTTTACGCCTTCCTCTTTGGCGACCCGCTCAACGATGTCGCGCTGGCGGCTTAGTTCGTTCAGGTCGCTGACCAGCGGAATCATAATCTCCGGCTCAACCTTCACACCCTGCGCGACACATTCTTTGGCCGCCTGGAAGATAGCGCGGGCCTGCATCTCGGTGATTTCAGGATACTGAATACCCAACCGACAGCCTCGGAAGCCCAGCATTGGATTGGCTTCCTTCAGACCTTCTACCCGGCTTTTGAGCTTCTCGAACGGCACACCCAAATCTTTGGCAAGCTCGGCAATCTGCTCGTCCTCGTGCGGCAAGAACTCGTGCAGAGGCGGGTCGAGGGTGCGAATTGTGACGGGGAAGCCGTCCATCGCCTTGAAGATACCGATGAAATCTTCCTTCTGGAAAGGCAGAATTTTCGCCAGCGCCAGCTTGCGGTCTTCCAGTGTATCCGCCACAATCATCTCGCGGACGGCGGTGATACGTTCGCCTTCAAAGAACATATGCTCGGTGCGGCACAGCCCGATGCCTTCCGCGCCAAAATTGCGGGCTTCGGTAGCATCGTGAGGCGTATCGGCGTTGGCGCGTATGCCCAGTTTGCGGTACTTGTCGGTCAGCGCCATCAGTTCGGCAAAGTCGCCGCTCAGTTCGGGCGAAATTACCTCAAGCTGACCTTTATAGACCGTTCCAGCACTGCCATTAAGGGTAATATACTCACCTTCATTTACACGCACGTCGCCGACGCTCAGATAACCTTCCGCTTCGTTGATACGCAGCGCACCCGCACCCGCGACGCAGCATTTGCCCATACCGCGTGCAACGACGGCGGCGTGACTGGTCATACCACCAAAGGCGGTCAGAATGCCCTGGGCCGCAACCATACCGCGCAAATCTTCGGGCGAAGTTTCCTTGCGAACCAAAATAACTTTTTCGCCAGCCGTGCCTAGCCGCTCGGCTTCCTCGGCGGTGAAGACCACTTTGCCAATCGCCGCGCCGGGACTGGCGGGTAGGCCAGTGGTGATGGGCCGGACGTAGGTGTCTTTGGTATTGTCGGTCTGGCGCGGGTCAATCATCGGGTGAAGCAACTGGTCAAGGTCGCCGGGCGGCACGCGCTGAAGAGCGGTTTTCTCGTCAATCAAGCCTTCGTGCAACATCTCCATCGCAATATTGACCGCCGCCGGGCCAGTGCGCTTGCCGGAGCGGGTCTGGAGCATGAAAAGGCGACCCTTCTCGATGGTAAACTCCATATCCTGTACATCTTTGTAATGCTGCTCCAAACGGTGTGCGATTTCGTTGAACTGGTTGTAGACGTTCGGGAAACTTGCATCGTATTCCATTTCGGCAATCGGTTTGGGCGTGCGGATACCCGCCACCACATCTTCGCCCTGAGCATTGGGCAAATATTCGCCATAAAGTTTGTTCTCGCCCGTCGAAGGATTGCGGGTAAAGGCCACGCCCGTACCGCTATCTTCGCCCATATTGCCAAAGACCATGCTCTGAATATTGACGGCAGTACCAAGCGCATCGCTGATTTTGTGCATCTGGCGGTAATAAACCGCCCGGTCGTTGTTCCAGGAGGCGAAAACCGCTTCGAGAGCGCCGCGCAATTGGTCGAGTGGGGTTTCGGGGAAGGGGTTGCCAGTTTCTTGCTTGACGAGTGCTTTGAAAGCAGGAACGATTTCTTTCAAGGTTTCGGTGGTCAGGTCGGTATCGGCGTGCGCCCCGGTTTTGTGCTTGAATTCATCAAAAACTTCATCGAATTTATCCTTTTTGATGTTCAGCACCACGTTGCCGTACATCTGGATAAAGCGGCGGTAGGCATCGTAGGCAAAGCGTTCGTTGCCACTAAGGGCAATCACGCCTTGCACCGTCTCATCGTTCAAACCCAAATTCAAAACAGTGTCCATCATGCCGGGCATCGAAAATTTCGCGCCGCTCCGCACCGAGACAAGCAAAGGATTCTGCTTATCGCCAAACTTCTTGTCAATGTCTTTCTCAACATCCTTGAGGGCTTCCATCGCCTGTTCCCACATGCCATCGGGGAATTTCTTGCCGTAATCGTAGTAAGCGTTACAGGCTTCGGTTGTAATAGTGAAGCCGGGAGGGACGGGCATTCCGGCACGAGTCATCTCGGCTAACCCCGCGCCCTTGCCGCCCAGTGTATCGCGCATACTGGCGTTACCTTCTCGAAAAAGGTAGACCCATTTATGAGCCATTTCTAATTCCTCCTTAATTAAGGTACTTGCTGCCTCTCCTGATTGTTTGCTGATTTTACTGAATACTGCGCTGTACTGGCAATATTAATTGGTAATTCGGTAATTTAGTATAGCACATTTGGAAGGGCAGGAACACAGATGAACACAGATTAGTACCACCCATCGGGCGTGAACGCAGATGGCTACAATAGAATTTATATAATGGTAGGTACACCGCCTTTAATCATGCCCTGGCTTCGGTTGATCTATTGCGTAGTATTTCATCATAGATTACAATTGCTTCGGTGAAATATAATTGGAGAATTCTAAAGAGAGGTAACAATGTCAAAAGTAAATAAAGACCGCCTGTTGGAAAGAATTAAAACCTTCTTCGGGAAAGTGCCTTTATTAGTTTGGGTAATTTTATGTTTGGCAGTAGCCGTTTTTTACGTGATTATCTGGCCCCAAAACGACAACCCTGGCGATGAGATGAGTTTACGTTATATTATTTTACGCTGGTTTCATCCTTTGGCTTGGGTATTATTAGCACTTTCTCTTCTGGTCAGGTCTACCAAAATTACTCAAAGCCAAAAGATTGCCAACTTCATAGCATTTCTAGCTCTGCCGACTTATGCTGCTTTCTTTATCGCCCTCTTAATTCACTAATCATTGCAGTAAAATACCAATTATTCGTAGCTAATAGCTAAGGCTTATGCGGGTCATTTCTTGCACGCCTGACCTATGTGTGTTAAACTTTGAGTTAAATAAAGTTAATTCTTCAAACTTTTCTAAAGACAGGAATGGGTACATTTTAAGCGATGAGCCAGGAAAGATTTAATAATTTAAGTAAAGCTGAACTGACCGATATTAAAAATAAACTGGCCCGATTGGGCCTACAAATTGTTGCTGACGAAAATCAGCGCCGCGAAATACCAGGCGAAGCTACTATGGAAAGCAGCCTGGAAAGTAAAATTGATGAATTACTCGCCGATATTATCAGCAAGGTAGATGCAAGTGCGCGGACACGAGTAGACCCCATGTATAGCGGCACCGAACAGCCCGAACGCCGCCGGGTAGTCGTGACCGGGTTGGGTACAATTAACTCGATGGCCCTGAATATACCAGATTACTGGCAGGCGCTAAAAAAGGGGCAAAGCGGTATCAGCCGGATAACTTTGTGCGACCCTTCCAATTATCCAACCCAGGTAGCGGGCGAAATTAAGGAATGGCAACCCAAGAATTATATGGATGCGAAGGAAGCCCGCCGCATGTCTCGCGTCAGCCAGTTTGCGGTGGCTGCCGCCAAGCAAGCGGTGGAGGATGCCGGGTTGGTGGTCGAAGGCGAATTGGCCGAAGATTACGGCGTGCTACTCGGCACTGGCAATTGTGCCTTCCCCGAAACCGAACAGGCCGCCCGAACCATGCTGGAAAAAGGCGGGATGCGGCTTAGTCCGTTCTTCCTTCCAACCATTCTACCCAATATGTGTACGGCGCAGGTGGCGCTGGCGCTCGGCTTCAAAGGCTATAATGCTACCATTATTACGGCCTGTGCTTCCAGCACTCAGTCGGTGGGGGAAGCCGCCGAAATTATTCGCCGTGGCGATGCCGATGTAATGGTTACAGGCGGTACTGAAGCGCCCATTAGTGAACTCGGATTGGCGGGTTTCTGCGTAATGCGGGCGATGAGTACCGGCTATAACGAGCGGCCCACTACCGCCAGCCGTCCTTTTGATAAAAACCGGGATGGTTTTGTACCGTCAGAAGGAGCGGGCATACTGGTACTGGAAAGTCTGGAACACGCCCTGGCCCGCAAAGCCCGTATTTATGCCGAAGTAATCGGCTATGCCGCTACCTGCGATGCTTATCATCTGGTTGCACCCGAACCAAGTGGTCTAGGAGCAGTTCGCTCGATGCGCCGGGCCTTGCACAACGCCAAAATTAACCCGCGTGATATTGATTATATCAACGCCCACGGCACCAGCACTGAATTGAACGACAAGATGGAAACCATCGCCATCAAAAAGGTCTTTGGTGATTACGCCTATCAAGTGCCGATTAGCAGCACTAAATCTATGATTGGACATATGCTGGGCGCGGGTGGCGGAGTCGAAGCCATCGCTACTATTTTGATGATGGAAAACCAGATGGTGCATCCGACCATTAATTATGAAACGCCGGACGACGATTGCGACCTGGATTATGTCCCAAACCGGGCGCGGCCCTGCAAAATCGAAATAGCCATGAGCAACTCGTTCGGTTTTGGCGGGCAAAACGCCAGTTTAATTTTCAAGCGATACAAACCCGAACTTGATACCCAGTTATAGACCAGGGAATCGAGTGTTAAAGTAAAATCAGCCGGAGCAAAGTAATTTGCGCTCTGGCTGAGTAAATAGCGGCTATATTTTTTACTATTTAGTTTCAGAGTTTAATGAAGAGGTTCAACCATGCCCAGTGGAGAATTCTGGACTATGAACGTCTGGCAGATGCGAGCCGGGCAACGTGGCAACATATTGGAAGAATTGACCAAGTATGGCATTATTCCCCAGTATGGCAAAATACCAGGAGTGCTTTCGGTCAAACTTATGCGGATTGCCGAAGGCGATGGCGCGGGAGTAGACATTGAGCAATACATTGCAATTACGGTCTATGAAAGCCGCGAAGCTTACAATCGCTGGTACACCAGCGAGTCACGCGAACGTCTGGAAATAGACCAGCGTTTGCATGGCACAATGGACAACTGGCTCAAAGCCGCTACACAGGTGCGAGTACATCGCACTGTTGTAATGGTTGACGAAGAATTCAACCGGGAAGCGTCGGAAGCACCGAAACCCCCGCCTCGTCCGGGGGGCAACCCGGTATTTTAGCGCTAGAGCAGGAGAAGCACTTGTGTTAGTAGTTACCAATGAAGCGATACTTGAAAAACGGGTCAAACGAAACCGTCTTTTCTTTTGGGCGGGCGTAGTGTGTTTGCTTGGCTCGATGACTTCGTTACTTTTGGGCGCGGGCGAACCGGCCCTGGTCTTTGTGCTGGGCTATCCTTTGCTGATTGTTGGGGTAATGCTCACCAAACACGGCGCGTATAACAACCGACGGCACGGCGTGGGCGGCTACCAGGTCAGTAGCGAAGAAGTCCAGATTGAGAACGAACTCAAGGGGGTGCCGCCGCGTTTTCACCTCTACAACTGGGTAGTAATCAACGAGCAGCTTTACGAACATATTTTGGTAACTCCTAACGGCATTTTGCTTTTGATGGTCAAGGGGCAACTTGGTCGTCTCAAAGCCAGCCACGACCAGTTCAAGCTAAAGCAAGGTACGATTGGCTGGATTGGGTCGCTGGGCGAACCCCGGCTGGGCAGCCCCAGCAAGGATTTGGCAACCCAGGCTAAAGCTTTGCGAGACTGGTACGAGCAGCAGGGCTACGAATTACCCACCGACGGTATTATAGTTTTCAGTAATCCCCGCACCGAAATCACCAGTGCCGAAGAAATGAGCTTCCCGGTTTGTCATATGCACGACTTAAAGCTGGCGGTACGCGGCTGGGATACCGAACTCACTATGACGGTGCAGGAGCAGCAGGAAGTAGAAAAGCTGATTATCAAGGCGCTACCAGCCGCCCAATCTGAAAAGATTGAGCAACTGGCCCAGATGCCGGAATACAAACGCAAAGCCTTGATGGAAGCCGAAAAACCCGAAAAAGCCGATAAAAAAGACAAGGGTAAAGATAAAGATTTGCTGACAACCGCCAGAGACCGGGCCAGAGAGCGAGCCAAAGCTTCTAAAGCCGCCGCTCCGATTACCCCCGGCGCGCCTAATCAGCGCGTTGGTCTTAATGGAAAACCCTTGCCGCCCAAAGTAGAAAAGCCGCGCAAGGTACGCCGTGATATTGACCCTTTGCCTAAAATCAATCCGGGCGCTTTCGGCGAAGTAGATAATCGCAAAAAGTAAACCAACCAGTTAGGTCAAACGGGTGCAACTATGTCAACCGAAACGGAAATTCAGGATATAAGCGAATTAGAAGATGAAGAAGCTTCAAATTACTATTTCTACTACGATTCTCATCCAACCGCCGAGGATTTGATGAGTGAAACCACTAACCATGACCGCAATAGCGAATACGTGCGCGATGTAATCAGGTTGGACTATCCTGAGACTAAGCATTTTCCGGCTCGTAATCTGAATATTTACCAGACGGCAGACCCGATGGAATACCCGGTTGCGCCGGATGTTTGCCTGATAAAAAACGTACCCTGGCGCAGCACGCGCAGCTGGTATATCAAGGACGCTCCCGGCAGCGAAAACAATCCGCCCCCAAGTATAGTTTTTGAGATGGCTTCGGACGAAACCTGGAAGAAAGATTTAAACGAGAAACCACGCAAATATCTCCAGTTCGGGGTTAACGAATATTTTGCCTACGACCCGCGTGACATGAGCGAACGGCGACGAATTAAACGTCCCCGCTTGCATGGCTGGCGGCGGGTCGTCGAAGCTGGCAAGAAAGCTCGAATGGAGCCTATTCCCGATGATGAGCGGGGCTGGAAATGGAGCGAGGAATTACAAAGCTGGCTTCAGCCCGATGGGTCGCTACTGCGTCTGCGTACTCCCGATGGTCAGTTACGCCTGACCGTAGAAGAACACGAGCGGGCCGAAAGGCAACGCGCCGAACTTGGAAGATACCGCGCTGAAGCCGAAAGAGACCAGTTAGCCGAGCTAAACGAAAAAATGCTGCGAAAGCTGCGCGAACTCAATATTGACCTCGATAACCTTTGATAAATTAACTAATTATGGCGATACTAAATTTAGAAAATAATCCAAAGCTGGTCGGGCATGAATGGGCGGCAAATTTGCTGCAAAGCTCGATTGAAGCGGGCAAAGTTTCGCACTCCTATATCTTTAGCGGCCCGGCGAAGGTCGGTAAAACTCGGTTAGCCCGCGATTTTGCGCTGGCCCTGAACTGCGAACAGCCACCCCCGCCCGGTGAAACTAGCGGCTTACGCTTTTGTGGAGTGTGCCGGGCCTGCCGCTTGATTTCTGCCGACAAACACCCCGATGTAACCATAATTAGCCTGGCCTGGCAAGCTTCCCAACCCGAAAATCAGGGTAGCGCCAACGCTAACCTCAAAATTGATACGATTCGAGCAATCCAGGCGGAAATCAGCCGTCCGCCCAAAGAAATTCCCTGGCGCATTTTTATCGTTCACGATGTAAATACTATGCTGACCTCTGCCGCCAACGCTTTCCTCAAAACGTTGGAAGAACCACCGCGCCGGGCTATTTTGATTTTGCTTTCGGATAGCGACCGCACGCTGTTGCCGACAATTGTTTCGCGGTGTCAGGTGCTGGAATTGCGGGCCGTTCCGACTACCACAATTGAGCAGGCTTTGAAAGAGCGGGGTGCGACAGAAACGGTAGCGCATACGCTGGCGGCATTGGCGGCGGGCCGGCCCGGTTGGGGTTTGCGCGCTTTGCAAGACCGCACCCGCCAGGATTTAAATGACCGCGATGAAGCCCTGATGCAACTGGCCGAGCTTTTGCCGGGAGACCGAATAAAACGGATGCAATTCGCCGAGGAACTGACTAAAAAATGGCAGGACGGCGGCGATAAACGAGCGGGCGTGTTAACCATGCTCAATATCTGGCTGGGCTGGTGG
>JBBQXW010000057.1:0-28809 GCA_038209275.1 Chloroflexia bacterium
CGGAAACTGCGATAGGTTGGCGCAACCGCGTTATTGCCGCCCGTATTGGGGTCGCCCGCAATTTGCACTTCCGAGGGCAAACCCTGGGTATAATTAATCACATCGTTGCCATTTTGCTGACGACCCAATACCAATTCTTTGACTAACAGGCCACTGGTAACAAAATTAGGGTCGCCGCGGTTGCCAGTAGTAAAATTGACTTCCATACGAGCCTTGTCGAAATATTGAACCAGGCGTTGCTCGTTTTGGGCTTCGGTGTAAAGCTCTCTGCCGCTAAAAATAGTTTCTGGCCCCCAGATAAAACCTCGGCCCACGCCGGGTCGTTCGGTCAGGATTTTGTCAGCACGCTCCCAAAGCTGCTTGAAATTGGGGTCGGTAAAATTAGGGGCAGCGCCTGCCACGCTTGCCAGCAGTGGAATGACGACGAGGGATGCGACCAGGGTCGCTAGACCATATTTCCTCATGGGGTGTCGTTTCCTTCCTTGTTACCTTGTTAATCTGATAGCGAGGTGATTAAGCCACCAGCCGCAAATCGCCGGGGCATGTAGGTTGGGTAGAGAAGTGTGTGTTCCGATTGTGATGCCTAAAAAAACGGCAAACAACAACTGCGCGTAGATATAATTAACATTTATAGTTTACACTCTTAATCACCGCATTTCAATGAGGCAAATGTCATGTAATTTTCCATAATTCCTGAAATTGAAGTAATCAGAGCAAATAGATGAGTTTTTTAGTGCATCTGGTTTAACGAGTCTGGCAGCAGGGCTGTTGCAAGATTGGGACATGGAACTTTATTGCTGCTAATTTTTGCTTGTGGCAGTGCTTATTCACTTTAATCCCACAAAGCGAAGTGTTAATTAGTCTTTCGTATGTGCAACAGCCCAATTTAGCGCCACATACTCTGGAAAATCCCAAAGGTTATTTCAGCCGCTCTTCCTACGCCTTGAGCATAGCAAGACTGTTGGCCCTGACCAATAAAGCTTCATGCAAACGGTCATAGCCATCGTCTTCAAAATATTTGACCGGGTAAAGCTTGAGGTCTTTTCGAGTAACTTCACTGGTTTTAAGCATTTTTCAAATAGAAGGCTTGCGCGGGCTACACTATTTTTATTGACTACGTTATCGAGCCTGGGCTAAAAATAACCTCGGCTCGATATTCTTACTCTATTTTGCTAAGAACCTTTCCCAATTAAGATTAGATGGCCCTTTCTTCTCAAGCCACCCCTGCCAGTTTCTGCTTTTGCTCGGCGTAATCGCTGTAGCTGCCCTGATACTCGCGGATTTCGCCGTTATGCATTTCAAGGATGCGGGTGCAGGTGCGATCCAGGAAATAGCGGTCATGCGAAATGGTCAAAAGTGTACCATCGAAACTGTTGAGCGCATCTTCCAGCACCTCGGCAGAGGCAATATCAAGGTGGTTGGTCGGCTCATCCAATAACAGACAGTTCACCCCGCTATACATCAAGCGGGCCAGTTGCAACCGACTTTTTTCGCCACCGCTCAGTTGCCCAATCGGGTCTTGCACCTGGCGGTAGCTAAAGAGAAAGCGACCCAGCAACCCAATCGCCTCGTTCTCGTGCATTGGACGCAAATCCCGAATTAAGTCAATCGGAGTTTTTTCCAGATTAAGCGTTTCGTGCTGCTGGGAATAGTAGCCCAGCCGAATCGAAGGGCCAACCCAGATTTCGCCTTCGCTTGGCGTATCCAGACCCAGCAGCAGCCGGAACAAAACCGATTTGCCGCAACCGTTCGGCCCGACCAGCCCAACCCGCTCGCCTCGCCGCAAAACAAAATCTATATCCAGCAGCACCAAATTATCCTCAAAAGTTTTGGCTAAATGGCGCGATTCGATTACTTTTTGTCCGCCGCGCTCCGCCGATTTAAACTTGAGGGCCATTTTGCGCCGTTCCAGCACGGGTCGCTCTATTTTATCCATGCGGTCAATCTGGCGCTGTTTATTGCGGGCTTGCTTGATATGGCGCTCGTCTACTACCATGCTGGCCCACAATTTAAACCGCGCTATCGCTTCTTCCAGCCGCTTGATTTCCTTTTGCTGCGACACAAAATCCTGTTGCTGCTTGAGCAAAGTCAACTCACGCTGCACTGTGTAGCTGGAATAGTTGCCCTGATAGATAGTCAATCGTCCGCTATCGAGTTCAGCTATTTCTCTGATAGTATCATCCAGCAAATAGCGGTCATGCGAAATAATAATAAGCGCGCCGGGGAAATTCTGGATGACCTCTTCCAGTCGGGCCTTGCCTGCCAAATCAAGATGGTTATCTGGTTCATCCAGCAGCAGCAAATCGGGCTGAGTCACCAAACAGCGCGCCAATCCAACCATTTTGCGTTGTCCGCCGCTCAACAGCGAAACCGGGTAAGCGTGGGCTTCTTCATTCAAGCCCAGCCGTTCCAGAAAGCCGCGTGCCTCATTTCGCAGACGTGGCCCGCCCGCTTCCTCGTACTTTTCGAGCAAATGAGTTTGTTCCTCTAGTGCCTGACCCAACTTATCCATATCCGCCGTCGTTACCGGGTCAGCCAGCCTCGCCTCGACTGCTTCCAAATCGCGTTCCAGCGCCAGCAAATCGGGCCGCCCCGCCAGCACCTCATCCAGCGCGGTGGCCTCACCCTCTCCGGCGTATTCCTGAGCCAGATACGCTACTTTTATGCCGCGCCGCAAAATTCGTTCGCCTTTGCTGGGCTTCTCCCAACCGACCAGCAGTTTCAGCAAGCTCGATTTGCCCGCCCCGTTCGGCCCAATCAGCCCGATTTTCTCGCCATCATTCAGGCTAAGGCTAACCTCATTCAAAATTTGCTGCGTCCCGTAACTAAAACTTACACCCTCAAGTCTAACGATTAACACGATTTTATCCCCTCAATATAATTTGCAACTAAATTAATATTCCTGCAATTTCAAGTTTCGCCGTTTGAATAACTGTTTTCTAACTCAAAACTCAAAATTCAAAACTCAAAATTTAAACCAAAAACGCCGTGAGCCTTTTCAACTGGCCCACGACGTTTCGATAATTCCGTTTAATTATGTAGCAGCTAGGATATTCTCAGCTTAAAAAAGCCCTATCCTCCAAACCACACTGAAACGCTACCGAAAAATGGGCGCAGTAAGGCAAGGACAGGGCGAGGGTAAACCCTTTGCCACTCAACCCGTCTCGGCTATACAGCTTGCTAATTGTTACGCGCATTTTTCCTCAACATTTTTCGATAAAACAACAAAATATGGCGGATAAAAATTTACCCACTGCTATGTTAGCATAAGTTGTTTTTGGATGCAATAGGTCTTTTGACCGAGGAGTGCCTAAATTGGCAGAGGTAAATTTCGTAGGGTCGAATCGCATACGCCCTATAGCCGTCAATTAATGGTAACAAATAGTTTGGACAATGAAATAGGCCAACTTTTACTGCAATAAATAGCTAATTTTGGCGGTTATCAGTTAGCCTAGCGGGCTGGCGGGGTGGCATCATCATGGGTACGCTGGGATAATACGGGGCGTTGGGAGCAGCATAACCCTGTGGCGGTATGGCATATCCCTGATAAGGTGGATGTGGATTCGGATAATAGGGCTGAATTGGTGGCGCACCGTTGTAGACTGATGGTGCTGACTCCATAAAGGCAGCTGGAGTAGGAGGCGCTTGTTTTGCCATCTCATCGGACAACCATTTACGCGCTCCGGCTAAAGAGCTATTAGCGGGGTCTACTCTACTAATCTGGTCAATGCACCAGCCTGCTTCACGCAAGTCAGGCGTGCTGAAAGCAATCCATAGTAGAATGAGAATTTTATGAAAATGACAAATCGGCGTAATTTTGCTGGCTCGGCGGGTGTTATAATACTAATGTAACTTAATCAAAAGAAAAGACGTTATGCGTGATAGAGAAAATTGAGGACTGCACGCATTGCGGTGGAGAATATAGATAGCCGATGACCATTAAAAAAATTGATACTTACATTGTGGAGCGGGCCAGGGCGGGTGATCACGAGGCGTTCGGGGCGATTTTCGAGGAATATGGCCCGGCAGTAGCAGGCTATCTCTTTCGGTTGCTAGGAGACCGCGAAGTGGCCCGCGATTTGTCGCAAGAAACTTTTTTGAAGGTCTACCGCGGGTTGCCCCGGCTAAACCTTGAACCGAACGTGCTGGAAGGGCGCGAATTTAACCTTTCGGCCTGGATTTTTACGATTGCCCACCACAACGCCATGGATTATTTGCGGCACAAACGACGCAACGGGCGCAACCTGGCTTCACTTAGCTTTGGTTGGCTCGATTTCGGGCGCTTCCGCAGTGGCGGCGGTGGGGTGTCGGTTGAGGAAAGAGTAGCTGAAGCCGAGCCGTGTCTGGCGGATGAAGCCGAGCGGATTGCGATTGGCGATACCGTCGGGCGGGCGCTGGCCCGTTTGAACAAAGAACAAGCGGCTTGCCTGATTTTGCACTATCATCAGGGCTTTTCGTATAACGAAGCCGCCGAAATTTTGGATGTACCTTTGACTACCTTCAAAATGCGCCTTTACCGGGCGCGGCAGGCTTTTCAGGCCGCCTATCACGAGGAAATGAACGAGACAAGCAACAGCGCGGAACAGGAACGGAAGCGGAACAACTTTTTAAAGGGTGAGATTGATGAGCGATAGATATAACCGAGATATGTTTGGCACAGGGCTTTTGGAACAGGGCGAGTGCTACGACGACGAAGCTCAACTCGCTATTTCCAGCTATCTGGATGGCGAAGCTGAAGCCGCCGAGCGGCGATTGGCCGAGTACCATCTTTCGAGTTGCCGGGCCTGTCAGAATATGGCCCACAATTGGCGGCAGGAAGCCCGGCAGGTCGCCAGCACCCGCTTTAGCGATAGTGCAGCCTATCAGGTGCAGGCCGAAGTACGGGCGGTTTTGCAGCCCTTTTTGCTGAAAGAAGCCTCCCGGCCCAATCGCCGCCCGGTTTCGGCCTTTGCCCTGACGGGCGGATTGGTGACAGTAGTTGCAGCAGGCTTATGCTTTTTGCTGTTGACGCGCTTTACTTTCAACAGCCCAACCATGCTTGACCTTGCCAGCCCGGTTGCGATGACCATAAACGCGGGCAATACTGCTACGGCAGGCGCAAATAATACCGTGATGTTCAGTCGGATGAATACAATGCTGGCGGCAACGCCCACCGTCGCCGCGTCGCTGAGTATTCCAGCCAGCCTTAGCACCATTTTGCAAACCGCCAGGGCGGTACGTTACTACCCCGCTCCCAATGGGCGGTTCGCCGGAATGACCGCCGTCTTAGCCTGGTATGGCGAGAATGACAATCGCCTTTGGTTGGTAGATGCACGGCACAGCGAAAGCGAAGTTTTGCTCTCGGCTTTGGCATGGCAAAATGAAGCCGTCCGTTTTTATTTCAACGACCCGCAAGCCGTTATCTGGTCAGAGCGCGGCGCAATCGTCAGCTATCATCTGGGTAACGCTACCGTCAGCGAATGGGGTTTGGTTGTACCGCAAGCAGGCCAGATTAGCGCCGCCCGCTTGGTGCAACCGCCGACAGCCGCCGCTCTAGCCCAGGCTACCATTAGTCCGTTACCTCGCCAATAACGTTGAGCAGTCATGCTGAGGTACGAAGCATCTCAGCATGACCTAGATTTGGCTTTTTCCTTTAGTTTTTGAGTTTTTGCAAAAAACTCAAAAACTAAGAACTTCCCAGGCTTTAGCCCGAATGTAAGCGAAATTCCTGCTGACAAGGAAAAAGGAAGAAGGAAATTTTTAATTTTGGACGAGTTTTTAAAACTCGTTGAAATTCGTCCAAAATCGGGGAACTTTTTTGAAACCCGCGCCGTCACTATATCAGCGAGGAGAGATTGTTAGGAGAGGGGCGCAGTGTCAATGACCTGCCGCCCCTTTCTCTTTCATAAAAAATAGAAAAAGAACAAAAAGAACAAAAAGAATATAAAAAATAGCGGTTGCACAGCAACCGCTATTTTTTATATTCTTTTTCTATTACCAATTCTGATACCTACGCTCCCAAATAGTACATTAAGGTTAGCATAAAATTGGTACTAGCTATAGCCTAAAATAAGTACTTTTAGGAATATCAAAATATAACATAATAAGTTTATAATAATGCATGTAGTTCTGGTAGAGCATTATCAGGATTAATAGATTTTCTGAGGGTGGTTACTCTCTAATATATGGTTGGTTAATAGTCAATTTTTTATTATTAGTTAGTTATAAGCTATTTTCTCAATAAGTTTATCTAAGTTATTTATTTATTTTCATTAAAATACGCTAACATTGATGTAACATTATTTGTAATGTACAAATACTACAATAGTATTGCAAGCCAACATATTAAACAGCGTTATTCTAAACGTTTACTCTGTATTGGAAAGGTTGGTAGTACGTGACCCAACTATTACAAAAGCCCAAATATACCGAACCAGCTTCGGCGTATAATAATTCGGCACAATTCAAGCTGGAAGAGCCAGTTGCGCTACCTCCGCTACCCCGGCGAACGCTCCGTTTTTCCGAGCGCAAGCTACTATTGGCCCTGCTAGATACCACCACTCTGAACCTGGGGCTGCTAATTACCCTGACGCTCCAATCGGTCTCTATTCTTACGCCGGAAGAGCTATGGAAGCGGTTGCCCTGGTTTATGACCCTAAGCGCACTCTGGCTCAGTATCGGCCTTATCATGAACGTCTATAATCTGGCACGGGCGGCGAATATCATTGGTTCGCTGGTAGTAACTAGCGGCACAGTTATCACAACAGCTATTATCTATATTTTTACTCCCTTCATTACGCCCGCCTTTCACCACCGCCGCGAAGCCCTCATTTTCGTAATACTCTCAGTATTGTTGGTAAGCCTGTGGCGCATCACTTACGCTAAAGTATTGGTGACACCAGATTTTTGCCAGCGGGTGCTGGTAGTCGGAGCGGGCCAATCGGGGCGCAATCTGGCCCAGGCGATTGCCCACACCACCGGGCGCGGCACACTTTATCAAGTGCTGGGCTTTATAGATGACGACGCAGCCAAGCTCGGTCAGGATTTTGAGGGCGTGCGCGTTATCGGCTCGTCGCAGGGATTAACTACCCTGGCCCGGCAGTTGCAGCCAGACGAGATTATTCTCGCCATCACCTATTCGCAATCGCTCAACAAAGAGCTATGCGAGGCGATTCTAGCTTGCCGCGAATTCGGTATGAATATTACCACTATGTCGGCGGTCTACGAACGGCTGACCGGGCGTATTCCCTTAAATCATATCGGACGCGATTTGCACATTGCCGTCGCCGTCCGCCAAACTGCCACTAACCGTCTTTATCTGGCCGTCCGCCGCCTGGTAGATGTCCTGGTCGGATTGGTGGGCGCTGTGCTGCTGGTGGCCCTGATACCGTTTATCTGGATAGCCAACCGCATCTGTTCGCCCGGCCCACTTTTCTATCGGCAGGAGCGCGTCGGCAAGGCTGGAAAACTCTTTTCCATCATCAAATTTCGCTCGATGGTGGTCAACGCCGAAGCTGGAACAGGCGCGGTTTGGGCCAACGCTAAAGATAAGCGCATCACTCACTTTGGTCATTTCCTACGCAAAACCCGGCTGGACGAAGTGCCGCAGTTCTGGAATATTCTCAAAGGCGATATGAGTTTGATTGGGCCACGCCCCGAACGGCCCTATTTCGTGGAGCGTTTCGTCCAGGACGTACCATTCTATCGAGCGCGCCACGCCGCCAAACCGGGCTTGACTGGCTGGGCGCAAGTCAAACACGGCTACACTGCCTGCATCGAAGATAGCCTGGTCAAACTTCAATACGACCTCTATTACATCAAGCATCAATGTTTTTTGCTCGATTTGCTGATAGTTTTCAAAACTGTGGCCGTCGTGCTGGGCTTCAAAGGACGGTAATCACTATGACAGAGCAAATCGCTAAAAAAAGCTTAATCGGGCGGCGCAAGGCGCTACTGCTGATAGCGGCAGCACCAGCAGCAGCCGTTGCCGGGTATAGCCTGCTCAATTCGGCTTCGGCGCAGAGCGCCAAAGCTGGCCCGAACCCGATTGTGCTGGAAAATCAGTACGTGGGCAGCGATTTGTGGCAATACAAAGCCGCCAATTTGAAGCGGGCCACCGACCTTACCGGGCAAGTCAAGGGCTATGCTTCCGCCACCAGCATCAACAAAGGCGAAAGTCTGACCTTTCATCTTACGGTCAACCCGGTGCAAAGCTACAAAATTGAGATTTATCGGTTGGGCTGGTATCAGGGCAAAGGCGGGCGCTTGATGCAGCAAATTGGCCCGCTCGATGGCGTGCGCCAGCCCGACCCCAAATTTGACCCGAACACCGGGCTTATCTCGTGCGAATGGTCGCCCGGCTACAAATTGACCATCCCGGATAGCTGGACGAGCGGGATTTATATCGCACTGCTCATTAATGAGCAGAAATATGCTAACTATATTCCGTTCGTGGTGCGCGACGATGCCCGCAAAGCCGAGTTGCTTTATCAACAGAGCGTCACGACCTATCAGGCATACAACAATTACCCGATGGACAAAGGCGGCAAGAGCCTTTACGCCGGAGTTGGCTCAAGCTACGGCCCGAATACGCTGACGGGCGACAACCGGGCAGTCAAAGTTTCGTTTGACCGCCCCTACGCCGCCGATGGTGCGGGCGAGTGCCTGAAATGGGAGAGCTATTTTGTGCGCTGGCTGGAACGCTCCGGCTACGATGTGGCTTATTCTACCAACCTGGATACCCACGCCAACGGCCAAAAGTTGCTCAACTACAAAGGCTTTCTCTCGGTGGGTCACGACGAGTATTGGTCTAAGGCTATGTACGACGCGGCAGAAGCGGCCCGCGATGCCGGGGTAAATTTAGGCTTCTTTGGAGCAAATGCGCTCTACTGGCAGGTGCGTTTCGAGTCTTCGGCAAGTGGCGCACCCAACCGGGTGATGGTCTGCTACAAAGATGCCAAACTCGACCCGGTTAAAGATACCACCGCGACAGTAACCTGGCGCGACCCCGCTTTAAACCGGCCCGAACAGGGCTTGCTCGGCGTGCAGTACGATGGCTGGACGGAACAGATTTATTTTCCGTTCATCATCAAGAATAGTCAGCACTGGATTTACGAAGGTACGGGCTTCAGAAACGGCGATGCTGTGCCGGGTCTGGTCGGCTACGAAGCCGATAGTTATCATCCGCAGCTCAAAACGCCGGACAATCTTAACAATAGCTTTACGCTCCTGTCCGAGTCGCCCTACACCGACCATAACAAGAAAGATTGGCTGGCCCACTCGTGTATCTATCAAGCGCCGAGCAAAGCCTGGGTTTTTGCGGCTGGCACTATCGGCTGGAGTTGGGGTCTCGATAATTTTGATGAGCATAGGATAGCTCACCCCGGTATCCAGCGCATGACGGCGAATTTGCTGGATAAATTTAGCAGCTTCGCCCCAAACGTCGCACTGGGGCTGAAATGAGCATTAAGGAACGAGGAACGAGGAGAAGGACGAGGAAGAACGAGAGATGGTGAAAAGTGTTTTGGTGGTGTGTTCGGGAAATTTGTTCAGGTCGCCAATAGCGGCGGAATTTTTACGGCAAGCGCTGGTACGGGCGGGACTACAGGAGCAAATCGTGGTTAGTTCTGCCGGGTTGGATTGTCACCCCGGTTGGGTAGTGCCGCCAGTAGTAGCCTCAGAATTATTGGCCCACTACGGAATTGATGTTTTGGGCCACCGCTCCTGGCCGCTTTCGCCCGAACTATACAGGCAAGCCGATGTGGTGCTGGTAATGGAGCAGGCCCAGCTTATGCGTCTGGCCGGGCAATATCCCCGCCAGACCTGCAAGCTGCACCACATTGCCGAGCTTGCCCACCAGATGAACGATATACCCGACCCGTCTAACGCCCCGGTCAAGCTCACCTTGCAGGTAGCCGGGCAACTCCACTGGTTAATCGAAACCGGCCTTAGCACCCTTTTACACTGGACGAGCAAGGCAGCGTGATCTGAATTTTGAGTTTTGAGTTAAAGACGGAACACAGATGGACACCGAGAACCACAGATGAACACAGAGTTTTTGAAACTAGAAACTCGAACTAAGTTAGGTTTCTGAGCTTGAGATTGGTACGCCAGTGAAGAACGCCCTGGAATGAATTCCGGGCTACGTTGCTCAAGTGGTTTGAAAACCACTGGATACAGTCCAGATAACGGTAACATCGGTATAATTAAGCAATCTAGTCATTCGGTAATCAGTGGATTTTAATCCACTTGAGCTACGTAGCCCGGAATTCATTCCAGGGCGGGCTAACACCAGATACCATTTTCGGTCTTAACTAATTCTTTGAACTAGAAACTTGAAACTCTCTTACGAACTTTGAACTTTGAACTTTGAACTTTGAACTTTGAACTTTGAACTATTCTATATCTATCCTACGAGGTAACTAAGTTTTGGAACTGAGAAGATATTGGTCGCTTTTGACCCGCTGGTTTTGGCTTATGGCACTGGTTACGCTGACGGCAACTGCCATCGCGTATGCCGCTAGTAGCCTGACCACGCCGATTTATCAGGCATCTACCACCCTTTTAATCAATCAGGCTCGGAGCAGCAGCGCTTCGCCCGACTATAATTCGCTACTGACCAGCGAACGGCTGGCAAAAACCTATCGCGAATTGCTGCGAAAGCGCCCGGTACTGGATAAAGTTAGAGACACCCTTAATCTTAATTTTAGCGATGAGCAGCTTACCAAAAACGTGTCAGTGGACATTGTGCGCGACACTCAGCTAATTGTGCTATCGGTTGAGGATACCAACCCACAACGGGCGGCCTTGCTTGCCAACGAAATCGCCAAAGAATTTAACAGTCAGAACCAAAACTTACAGACCGGGCGCTACTCGGCTACCAAACAAAGTCTGGAAGAAGAACTGGCTAAAATTCAACTCGATATTACCCGTACTCAGGTTGCGCTGGATGCCATAAAAACCACCAACACGCCCGAAAAACTTTCGGAGCAGAATCGGCTACAGACCCAACTGGCGGGGTATCGCAACAGCTACGCCAATCTGCTAAAAAGTTTCGAGGATGTACGTCTGGCGGAAGCCGAGACGGTCAGCAACCTGAGCGTGGTTGAGGAAGCCAAAGTACCGCAAAAGCCGATACGCCCTAATACGCTGCTTAATTTACTATTGGGAGCGCTGGCTGGTTTTATTTTTGGGCTGGCTATCGCGGTATTGCTGGAATACCTGGACGATTCGGTCAAGACCAACGAGCAGGTCAACCAGCTAATCGGTACACCTATTCTGGGTATCGTCTCGCGTATCAAGGGCAATGACAATACCGACAAACTGGTGACGACGCGCCAGGCCAGTTCGCCCGTTGCTGAAGCCTATCGAGTATTGCGGGCAAACATCGAATTTTCCGAAATTGATAACCCGATTCGCACGCTGGTCGTGACCAGCAGCAGCGCGGGCGAAGGCAAAAGCACCACCACCGCCAATCTGGGCGTGACGATGGCGCAGAGCGGCAAGCGGGTAATTCTGGTAGACACCGATTTGCGGCGGCCCGTTCTCCACAAATTTTTCAAGCAGACCAATGTACGAGGCGTGACCAGTGTGTTGCTGGGGCAGGGTAGCCGGGTCGAAGACCACCTGGTAGACACGGGCATCGAGAATTTGCAACTGCTTGCCAGTGGGCCAGTTCCACCCAATCCCGCCGAACTACTCGGTTCAAACCGCATGGCCGAGCTTATCGAGCAGCTAAAAGGGCTGGCAGACATCATTATTTTTGATAGCTCGCCCGTCCTGCCAGTAGTAGACCCCACTTTGATTGCCCGGATGTGCGACGCAACATTATTGGTGGTCAATTGCGGCGGTACACGCTCGGTTGCCCTCCGCAAGTCGAATGCCCAGCTTTTGCAGAGCGGCACGCGCCTTTTGGGGGTTGTTATGAACCGCGTTACCCTTTCGCACAGTACCTACTACAACTCGTCTTATTATGCCGCCCTGCCCAGCCCCGATGAGAAACGCAAATGGCATCTGCCTTTCCAGGGTGGCAAAAACCACAGTAAAAGCCAGGGAACGGTCAACCCGGAGGTTACGCCGCAAAGCAGCGCAGCTACCGTCATAGATATGTCGGCCCAGCCTGGAAATTATGCAAGCGCTGGCTATGGGGTCAGCAACAGTAACGTCACCAGCACCACTTTTGCGTCCGCGCCGACCAAACAACAGGTCGCCACTATCATGGATATGCCAACCTCACCCCAGCGCCTGCTCGGTGTCCTCGAAATAAAGGATGGCCCGGCGGCGGGACAGCGTTTCGCTGTTCGGACTAACCGCATTGTGATTGGGCGGGGCGATGCTAACGGTGGTCTCAACCAGCACCTTAACCTGAACGGTGGCAGTGCTGCCGATGAAATTGTCCAGGGAGTTGAGTGGTTTTTGATTAATGACACCAAAGTCAGTCGTCAGCACATCGAAATCGTCACAACCAGCGCTGGTACTTACCTGCGCGACCTGGGAAGCCTGAACGGAACCTGGCTCAACGGGCGTAAGCTCAAAAATAATCCGGTGCGCCTGCCCGACAACGCCGAACTGCGCCTGGGCTTCGATACCGTCATGACCTATCGCCAGATGAAATACATTTCTTAAAATTTTGAATTTTGAATTTTGAATTTTGAATTTTGAATTTTGAATTTTGAATTACAAACGTGGAACACAGATGAACACGGATTAGCACAGATTAACACGGATTTTTTATAACTCAAAACTCAAAATTCAAAATTCCAAATTCAAAATTTTCCTTATGGACTTTGAACTAAACGATGCAAAACATACAGACATTTGGAAAAAGGGGTGAACAATCCCCGGCGGTAGCCCAGGCGCTGCCGGGTTTCGCCCAGAATACTTTGCTGGTTTTCCTGGCTTTTATTTATAGCGGGGCGTTCTTTTTGCTGGTCTCGGTTTCGCCGTATTTACTTTACGGCTTTTACCTGGTGCTGGCGGGTGTTACCCTGATTTGCCTCTCCGCTTTTAAGTTGAGCAGGCGGAATCTGAAATCGGTTGCCCCGTACTTTTTGTGGATATTTTTCTACTCGCTGTGGGGGACGCTGGCCTCGCCTTTTGTCGGCGTGGTGCTACCCGAAGTAATTCGGATGCTCTTTCGCACCATCCTGATTATGGGGGCAGTCGCGATTGTATTGAGCAAAATTTCCGATGTGAGGAAATTGGCCCGCTTTGTCCAGGTCGCCGCCATTCTTAATTTTGCGGTGTCGCTGTGGGAAACCGCCGACCCCGATTTTATCCGCCAGATTGCCGATATTCTCAAATACGATTTCGCCCGCTTTGCCAATTATCGTCCGGCGGGACTGTGGATTGACCCGAACGAAGCCGCTTTCGCCTTTGTGTTTGCGCTGCTGCTGTCACGCTGGTGCAATAACGGACTATTGGCCTGGGCCGGGCGGCTGGCGGCGCTGGGCGGAATCTATTTGACAGTTTCGCGCAGTGGCACCTATTTGCTGGCGCTCTGTCTGCTGGTGTTGGTGGCCTATAAGCTGAAATCTATCAGGCTTAACCTGAGAAATCTGGTCATTATAATTAACGGGCTGGCGCTGGTGGTGCTACTAGGCGCAACGCTCTATCTGACTGGTTTCATCAAAGTTGAGTTCGATGCTTTCGACCAATGGAACGTGGCGCGATTGCTCGATTTTTCCGAAAGCTCCAGTCGCGACAACGCTCAGTACACTCGTGGGGACGTGTTGGGGGAAAGTATTGGTCTGGCACTGGACGGCGAGTGGTACGGCTACGGCATTTTTGCCTTCCAGGGCAACAGCAATCTGGGCAGCGATTCGATTACGGCCCTGGCGAATCGGCTCGGCGTGGGCGCACACAATATTTATGTGGCGGTGCTGGGCGAGTTAGGCTTTGTGGGGCTGTTGGGATATGTAGCGGTATTGGGTCTGGGTTTTGTTCGGATGCTACGGACTAAAATGGCCGCCACTGACCGGGTTACGCTCGGCCTGATATGGATTTGCTACTTGTTTATCGGGATAGCCTTGCACCTGCAATTTACCTCGGTCTCGTTTATGATTTACACCGCGCTGCTCTATCATTTGCCCGGAGTAGTTGCCGCGCCCGCTTCGTTGGCTGGCAAAAATGATGTGTCCAACACTAATCTGGCTTTGTATAATTACGATTGGCGCGATAGCAAGCCGCTACTGAAAGTTCCGGCTTTGCGGCTACCTGAGTTCCGGCTGAAAAGTTTTGCAGGCGGCTCGACCAACCGCCGGATTTTTAGCGCCGCCCTGACGATGGCTGTTCTGACTTTGGGCGTAAAACTATTCTCGATAGTCAAGGACGTGGCAAGCTCGGCCACCTTCGGCACGGGCGATGCGATGGACGCTTTCCTGATTGCCTATCTGTTACCGAGCTTCGTTATCGGCATACTGGTTACGCCTTTTAGCGCCGCCCTGATACCAAATTATGTGCAAGTGCGCCAAAGCCAGGGCCAGGCCGCCGCCCAAAATCTTTTCTCCAAAGCGGTTACACTCAGCACCGGGTTGCTGCTGCTGGTGATAGTGCCGTTGGCCCTGCTAAGTCCCTGGCTATTGCCGCTACTAGGTTCTGGCTTTAGTCCAGCTAAATTAGCCCTGACCCAAGAACTTTTCTACTTGCTCTTGCCCGTTATTATCCTGAACGGTTTGACTGGCATCTGGAGCGCTATCCTGAACGCCGAAGAACGCTTTACCCTTTCGGCCCTCGTGCCAGCCCTCGTTCCGCTAGTCTCGGTGATTTTTCTGTTCGCCTTTCACGGCTGGTGGGGTATTTTTGCGCTGGCTTTCGGCACGGTGGCGGGCTTTTTGTTACAGGCGGTGCTGCTCGGCTGGGGCATCAAGAAAAGCGGCTTGAGCTTGCGCCCACGCTGGCCCGGTCACGACCCGGCCATGCGGCAAATCATTCGCGAGTATTTGCCGATTATCGCCGGGTCAATTTTGCTCAGTAGCACCGGGCTGATAGACCAGGCCATCGGCGCGGTACTCGCTCCCGGCAGCGTGTCGGCGCTCAGTTACGGTAGCAAAATCGTGGCGCTCATCACGGGCATAACAACGGTGGCGATTGCTACCGCCGTGCTGCCTTATTTCTCGCGAATGGTCGCCGCCGCCAACTGGTCGGGAATACTCCACACCCTCAAAACTTACACCAATCTGATTATCCTGGCGACGCTACCGACGACGGCGCTGCTCTTTTTCTTCTCGTACTCGCTGGTGCAAATCTTTTATCAGCGCGGCGCGTTCACGGCAAACGATAGCGCTATCGTGGCGCAGGTGCAGGCGATGTACGTCCTGCAAATTCCGTTCTATACGCTGGCAATGCTCTATTCGCGCCTTATTTCGGCCTTGCGTGCCAACCACTTTCTGATGTGGGGAACAGCCATAAGCTGCATCCTGAACGTGTTGCTCGACCTGGTGCTGATAAGACCGCTCGGCATCGCCGGTATCGCCCTTTCGACCACGCTGGTCTACGTGGTCTCGTTCGTCTTCCTGTTCCTGACCTCCCATCGCCTTCTAAAACAACTTTTGTAAAATTTTGAGTTTTGAATTTTGAATTAGGGACGGAACACAGATGGACACAGAGAGCCGCAGATGCACACAGATAATTTATATTCTATAAAATTCTCCGTGTCTCCGTGTCTCCGTGGTGAATTTTTTGAACTTTGAACTAACCAGAAACCAGAAACCAGAAACTAGAAACCAGAAACTTATGTTAAGTAGATTGTTGAAAATGAAAAGCCGAATCCAATTGAGCCGCTATCGCAAGCACGGATTGCAGATTGCCGAGGATTGTCGGTTGGAGGGGATGCCGTTCTTTGGCTCAGAGCCGTATCTGGTCAGCATCGGCAAACACGTTTTGATTAGCGGCAAAGTTGTTTTTGTGACGCACGATGGCGGCACGTTCGTTTTTCGGGACGCGCCGCGCTACCAGAAAGTTATCAAATATCGCCGCATTACGGTTCACGACAATTGTTTCATCGGCTACGGCGCAATCATCATGCCTGGGGTCAGTATTGGCCCAAACTCGGTGGTGGCGGCGGGGGCAGTCGTGACTAAAGATGTACCGCCCGGTACGGTGGTGGGTGGCAATCCGGCCCGCATTTTGATGACGCTGGACGAATACGCCGAAAAGAGCCTGGCGAATAATCCCTGCTACGACGAAGAACTTTATCAGAATAATAAAAAAGAAGAACTTTTAAAGATTTTACCCTATCCCTGGTAAAAATGGAGTGAGCCGACCATGTATTTAACCTTAGTAATTCATTCAATGTCCTGCGGTGGCGCAGAAAAAATAATGGCGCTGGTCGCTAATTATTGGGCGGAAAAAGGCCATCACGTTACCCTGCTGACCATGTCGGACGGGCCATCGTACTACGAATTGCATCCGGCTATAAATTACCGCCCGCTTGGACTGGTCGGTTCATCTTCTAATCCGGCTCAGGCCGTGCTAAAAAATGCCGCTCGGCTCTGGCAATTGCGGAGGACGCTCAAGGCCAGCCAGCCAGACGCGATTATCTCTTTTATGGACAAGCAAAACGTGCTGACCATTCTGGCGGCGCTGGGCCTGAAAATCCCAGTCATTGTTTCTGAGCATACCGAACCGAGCTACGCCCGACTCAGCCACATATGGCAAATACTGCGCAAGTGGGCTTATCCCCAGGCAGCCTCGGTGGTAGTGCTGACCGAAAGTGCCGCCCGCTATTTTTCATCTGGCGTGCAGGCCAAAACCCGAATTATCCCCAACCCAGTCAGTTTGCCGAATTTGCCCAAACGCGGCAAACCCAATGCCGAAGAAAAAACCCTGATTGCGATGGGTCGGCTGATTCCCTTGAAAGGCTTCGATTTATTGGTCAAAGCTTTTGCCAGAGTTGCGGCGCTGCATCCTGAGTGGTCGCTTACTATCTGGGGCGAAGGGCCGGAGCGTCCTCAACTGGAAGGTTTAATCAGTGCGCTGGGCCTGACCGACCAGGTACGGTTGCCCGGCTTTACCGCCAGGCCACTCGAACAAATGCGCCGAGCCGATTTGTTTGTGCTTTCCTCACGCTACGAAGGATTCCCAACCGTGTTATGGGAGGCAATGGCTTGCGGGCTGCCCGTCATCAGCTTCGATTGCCCCAGTGGGCCGGGCGCAATCATTCGTCACGGTCTGGACGGAATGTTGGTGCATCCCGAAGATAGCGAAGCGCTGGCACTGGCCCTGGATTGGCTCATGTCCAACCAGGCCGAGCGGGAACGTCTGGCGGCGCACGCCCCCGAAGTGCTGGAACGCTTCAGCCCGGAAAAAATCATGGGCAAATGGGAGAAGCTATTGCAGGATGTAACCAATAAATCAGTTTCGTCCGATTTGCTCAAGAAACCTAACCCGGTTCAGGTGAAAAGATAATGCGGCTACTCTTTATTATTCGCGCCTTCGAGCGCGGCGGCGCAGAACGCCAATTAATCGAACTGGTGCGCGGCCTCGATAAAACTCGCTTCGCCATTACCGTTGCGGCCTTTTACGATGGTGGCCCGCTCTACGACGAAATGCAAAAAATCGAGGGCATCAGGCTGATAACGCTGCATAAAAAAGGGCGTTGGGATACGCTGCCGTTCCTGTGGCGCTTGTGGCGCTTGGTGCGGAGCGTCCGCCCGCAGCTTATTCATGGCTACATGGACATGTCGAATTTGCTGGCGTTGCTGATGGGCAAATTGAGCGGTGCAAAGGTAATCTGGGGCGTGCGCGCTTCGCTTCAGGACTTCGCCTGTTATGATTGGTTGCCGCGCCGGGTCTTTCAAGTTTGCGCCTGGCTCTCCCGCTACGCCGACCTCATTATTGCTAATTCCTACGTCGGAAAAGGCGACCACCTGATGCATGGCTACGCGCACGAGCGCTTTATAGTGATTCACAATGGTATAGACACCGAAAAATTCTTGTGTCTGCCCGAAGCTGGTCAGCCTTTACGAGAGCAGTGGAATATCCCTGCATCCGCGCCGCTCATTGGTATTGTCGGACGGCTCGACCCCCAAAAAGACCACCCAACCTTTTTGCACGCCGCCGCCCAACTCGCCCAAAAGCGTTCCGACGTTCGCTTTTTCTGCGTCGGCGATGGCCCGGCGGACTACAAAGCCAAACTGCAAGCGTTAGCCAGCAAACTCGGTCTGGACAAACGCCTGATTTGGGCTGGGCCGCACAACAACATGCCAGCCGTTTATAACGCCCTCGACATTCTGACGCTGACCTCATCTTTTGGCGAAGGCTTTCCGAATGTTGTAGGCGAAGCCATGTCGTGCGGCGTACCAACCATTGTTACAGATGTAGGCGACGCGGCCCGTATCGTTGAGAACCCACGCCGGGTCGTTTCTTCCGGCGACCCAACCGCTCTGGTAATAGCCTGGCAAGATTTATTGAGCCTGACGCACGAGGAGCGCCGCGCCCTGGCTACCGTCCTGCGCAACCGCATCACCAAAAACTATGCCCATCAAATTCTCATCACTCAGACTACCAACGCTTTAATGAATTTTGAGTTTTGAATTTTGAATTTTGAATTTTGAATTAAGGAAGGAACACAGATGGACACAGAGAACCACAGATTAACACAGATACTTTATTACTCTATAAAACTCTCCGTGTCTCCGTGTCTCCGTGGTGAATTTTTTTGAACTTTGAACTAAAATGGAACTTGAACCTAAAAATATGAAAATTTTGCATTTAATAACGGGACTTGAACTTGGCGGCGCGGAGATGATGCTTTACAAATTGCTTTCGCGCACTGACCGTAATCGCTTCGATAGTGTGGTAATTTCTTTGACCGAAGGTGGGCCAATCAGCGAAAAAATTGCGGCGCTGGGTATTCCGCTTTATTCTTTGAAGATGGAGCGAGGTCGTGTCTCGCCACAGGCAATTGGTCGGCTTATTCGCCTTATTCGGCGGGAACGCCCGGCGATTTTGCAAACCTGGCTCTATCACGCCGATTTGCTCGGTTCGGTGGCGGCGCGACTGGCGGGCAATCCCAAAGTGGTCTGGGGCGTGCATAATTCCTATCTTGATATGTCGCAATACCGCCGACTTTCAAGCTGGACGGTCAAAGCCTGCACCCGCCTTTCTCGGCTGCCGCGTGCTGCCGTAGTTGTCTCCGAAGTTGGGCGCGATTACCATATCAAAATCGGCTATCATCCCCGCGAATGGGCCTTGATTACCTGTGGCTTCGATACCAATCTGTTCCGGCCCGACGAAGCGGCCCGTACTTCGGTTCGGCTGGAATTGGGCCTTGAACCTGATGCGCCACTCATTGGCCTGATTGCCCGATTCGACCCGCAAAAAGACCACGCCAATTTCTTGCAAGCCGCCCGACACTTGCGAGACTGGCAACCCGATGCTCACTTTATACTTGCCGGTACTAACATCACCAACGAAAACTCCGAACTGATGCGGCTATTGGAAAAAGAGCAGCTTCAAAATAAGGTTCACCTGCTCGGCCCGCGCCACGACATTCCGCGCCTCAGCGCCGCCCTGGATGTCGCCACCACTTCATCGGCTTTTGGCGAAGCCTTCCCCAACGTTATTGGCGAAGCGATGGCCTGTGGCGTTCCCTGCGTCGTCACCGATGTCGGCGACTCGGCTAAAATCGTCGGCGATACCGGCAAAGTCGTGCCGCCTAAAGACCCCGAAGCGCTGGCCCACGCCTGGAAAGAGTTGCTCGACCTCCCTCCTGTACAGCGTCAGCAACTCGGTCTTCAGGCCCGCCAGCGTATCGAGCATCTGTTCGCCCTTGACCGTATCGTCAACCAGTACGAAACGCTCTACGAAAAACTCGCGCTTAAATAAGTTTTGAATTTTGAATTTTGAATTTTGAGTTGGGGATGGAACACAGATTTTTTGAATTTTGAATTTTGAATTTTGAGTTTTGAATTAGGGACGGAACACAGATGAACACAGAGAACCACAGATGCACACAGATATTTTATATTTATAAAATTCTCCGTGTCTCCGTGTCTCCGTGGTGAATTTTTTTGAACTTTGAACTTTGAACTTTGAACTTTGAACTTTGAACTTTGAACTTTGAACTTTGAACTTTGAACTTTGAACTTTGAACTTTGAACTTTGGGGCAACTAACGTGACACTTATCGAAACACAACCTAATAACGTTCTTGATTATCCGGCTATTCAGCCACGTTGCCAGCAGCGCCTGCGAGTAATGCTGGTGGTGACGCTGGCTGAAACTGGTGGCGCTCAAAAATACGTTCAGGCGCTGGCGACACATCTGCCAAAAGAAGATTTTGAGGTCAAAGTCGTCTGTGGCGGTGCAAGCGGGCCACTGGTACAACTATTACAAATTCAAGGTATCGAAGTTATTACCTTGCCTTCGCTGGTACGCGAGATAGACCCGCGCAAAGATTGGCAGGCTTGCCGCCAGCTTATTAAGCTGATTCAAGACTGGCAGCCGCATATCGTCCACACCAATAGTAGCAAAACTGGCCTGCTGGGACGTATCGCGGCCCGCGCCTGCCGCGTTCCCGTCTCAATTTATACGGCGCACGGGTTTGTACTGAGCGAAAGATTGAGTTTGCCCAACAAAGCTTTTTATTGGCTGGCGGAAAAACTGGGCGCGGCACTTGGCACACATACGATTGCCGTCTCTGAAGCAGACCGCCGTCTGGCCCTGCGCTACCACCTGACGCGCTCACCCAAAATTACTACTATCTACAACGGGATTGAGACCCCGGTCTTTACTGGCAACGTCGCTGAACTGCGGGCCGAACTCGAACTGCCTGCTGATAGCTTGATTGTTGGTACAATCGCTAACTTTTATGTCAACAAAGGGCTACGCTACTTTATTGAAGCTTGCGCTGAAGTAAAGCAAAGCGTACCCAATGCTCATTTTGTGATAATTGGCGATGGCGAACAACGCGCCGAACTCACCCGCTTGATTGCCCAGCTTGAACTGAGCGATAGCATAACTTTGCTGGGACGGCGCAGCGATGCCGCCCGTCTTTGCCGGGTTTTCGATGTGTTCGTGCTACCTTCAATAAAAGAGGGTTTGCCGTTTGCACTGCTCGAAGCGATGGCCCAGACCCGCCCGGTGGTAGCCACTCGCGTTGGCGGCGTGGCTGAAGTGCTGGGAGACGGCAAATTCGGCCTGATAGTAAAGCCCGCCGACCCCGAAGCTTTAGCCAGCGCCATCAGCCATCTTTTGAAAAATCCGGCCCTGGCAACCGCCCTGGGCGAAACCGCCCGGCAACACGTTCTAAATCATTTTAGCCTTGAGCAAATGGTCGAAGCTACTGTTGCAACTTACCAGACTGCACTTATCCCTGAAATTCAGGCAACCAATTTTAGTTAGTTACGAATTTTTATGAAATTATACGCTCAATTTTTGAGCAAACGAGGAGCAATACGATATGTCAGCACAATCAAATCGCCGCGCCGTATTAGCAATTTTAGCCGGATTGGGCCTGATGCTAATATTAACAGCCTGCGGCGACCCCACCGCCCTTTCGGTTTCGACCCAACCGCCAACCACCCAGACGGCCCGTTCCGAACAGGACGAAGCCCTGTTAGCTTGCCGCTACAATCCGGCCAGTTGCCGACAAACCACAGCTAACGCGGCGGCAGGTTCAACTACGGTGATTCTTCCGAGCGCAACTCGCATTATTCCTTCTCCAACATCCCAGCCACCGACGGCAACTCCGATTCCGCCTGCTACCACTGTTATACCTGATACAACTGCCGCTATCGCTCCCCTGCAATCACTTCTCAGTGCATCACAGTTCATCGAGCTTGACCCGACTATTATCAGCGAATTTCGCAAGCAAGGCCAGGTACAGGGCTGGGATAGCCCACTTTTGAAACTTTATACCTCGAAGGAAGAAAAAGAGCCGCTCATCAACCGGGCGCACGCACTGATGATTGAGGCGGGTTATCACTTTGGTGTTCCCGGTTCAAAAACCAACTTGCCCACCAAAGTCGGCTTTACGATGGTCGGTCTCTATTCCAAAGCTGGAGTGCCAGATGTGTTGCTTGCCAGCCGCATCGCTACCGACGCGCAGGAATTATTGCAACGTTTCAACGTTCCCAATATCAGCCCGGCAGTTAGCCAAAAATTGGCACAACAGCTAAAGGGGCGGACGAGTGCCTTCTTTATCCTGGTTGCACCGAACCTGTTGCAAACTCTGTTAAAATTTGCTACTGCGGGCCAGCCCGTCACGGCCAGCCCGGTTGCCACCACTACCCTTACCGTCGCCCTACCCGGCGAACAAACTATCCCGGTTTATAGCGGCGCGAAGCTGGCAAAAGCGGTCTCTGGCACTTCGGCAGGTATAGTCTCAACCTATTATCTTAGCAGCGAACAGTACGAAAAAATCACCACCTGGGCCAAATCAGCTTTTACTGCCAAAGGCTGGAATGACGTTCAGGTAGTCGAGGCGGCTGGAACTGCCGTTATTACGGGCAGGCAAGGTGACTACAACCTGTTCGGCACCATCGTCGGCCCGAAAGGTCAGGCCAACACCAGCTTTGAGAACATTGTGCAGTTGGTTAAGGCCAGCCCAACCGAAACCATTATTGCTGTTACTATTGTTCCTAACATAGCCCGCCGAAAATAGGGTGAGTGTCAGTTTTTGCAAAGACCCGGACGTGAACGTCCGGGCTAAAAACTCAGGCTCATTTATTTTTTAGCCCGGACGTTCACGTCCGGGTTGGCTTGACCCTGGCGCAAAAAATTGACGCGCACCCCCGAAAATAAATGAGGTTGCACCTTGTTAAATTGGCTGCTATACTTGAGTGGTTGCGCTACTAAAGCGCGACCACTCGTAGCTGTTCAACTTTATTGAGAAATTAGAAAAAGAAATGCACCTCACCGTGTTACCTCCTCCGACCCCCGTCACGGCTGTACCAGCCAATTAGGGGCGGCGGAACTTTCAACCAATAACAGGATATTATAACCGTTAGCACTTTTTCCATTTGCTAATGAGTTTTCTTCTTATCCGGGCAACTTCGGTCATATTTGCTTTCCCTCCACCGCTTCTTAAATACCAAACTTTTCTCATACTCATGGGCTTTTCTGGTAGTTTGTATTTTTGCAAAAATTCAAACTACCAGAAAAAGAAAAAGATTTTTAGCTTTAGAAATTTTTTGCAAAAAATTTCTAAAGCTAAGTGCTAAGTACACCGTTTCATACAAAGGGTACGGATTTCGTAGGGGCGAATCGCATACGCCCTTTTGACGATACATAGCGTTCAAGGGCGTATGCGATTCGCCCCTACGAAAGTAATTCCAAACCTTTTCTATGACAATTTGTGCTAAGTCTTGCTTCAGCTCATGTTCGAGCAAAACTTTTATAGTGTCCAAAATTTGTTGTCAGAAGCAGTTTTGAGTTTTGACTGAAACCTGCTTACTGATTACTGACAACTTTACGGGAGAATATTGTGTCCGAAATAAAGATAGATAAGCAGATGCAGCTGGAAGAAATAGCCAGTAATGAAGCGGCGGAGACAAAGACAAAACGCCGCGGCGAACTAGGTGGGCTGGTTATAGCCGCCTGCCTGTGGGGTACAGTCGGCGTGACAAGCGGGCTGTTACAACGTATTCAAGAAACGCCGTCGCTGACAGTAGGGTTTTTGCGAATGGCTTTTTCAGCCTCGTTTTTGCTGGGGTTAGCCTGGCTGACAACCCGACGCAGTCCGTTAGCACTATTGCGACTGAGTCGGCGCGAGTGGGGGCTGTTTGGGTTGATGGGCCTGACGACGGCCTCCTACCAGCTTTTCTACTTCGCCGCGATTCCGATTTCAAGCGTGACGCTGGTAGTAGTGGTAGCGCTGTGCAGTGCGCCGCTACTGGTAGCGTTGCTCTCGATTCCGATTTTTGGGGAACGCCTGACCGGGCAACTATTGCTGGCGCTGGCGTTAGCATTGGGCGGCACGGTGCTGCTGGCTTCTGGTAGCGGTGGCGCAAGCGGCGAATTCTTCAAAGCCGATTATTTGCTGGGGACGGTGCTGGCGCTAGGAGCAGGCTTTTCCTACTCGTGCTTTACGATTTGCTCGAAACTGGCGACACGGCACAGCCAGCGCGGGCCAGTACAAACAACAGCAGTAGCCTTCACCCTGAGCGCCTTCATGCTGCTACCAGCAGCCTGGTTTAGCGGCAACTTACGGCTGGAACTCGCGCCGGGAGTATGGGGACTCGCCGCCTACCTGGGCCTGATACCAACCGGACTGGCCTACATCATCTTTTTGCACGGCCTTAAAAAATCCAGTGCTACCGCCGCCGCTATCACTACTTTGCTAGAGCCAGCAGTAGCGGCTTTTCTGGCCTGGCTGCTGCTGGGCGAAAGCCTTTCCCTGGCCTCGTTCGGCGGCGCGCTCCTGCTGCTCGGTAGCGTTGGCTTGCTAACGCGAAAATAATGAGTAATGAGTCATGAGTAATGAGTATAATTACAACTCATCACTCATCAATCATTACTCTACTCCGGCGTTGGGTGCGGCTTGTGTTCGCTGATGAACAGGTAGGTGAAGAACTTTTTGAATAATTTTGGGCTGCGCGGGTTGACCGGGGCGGGCGGCGGCAGAATGGCACGGATGCCTTCGGCGGTCTGGGCGACCAGCCCATTAGCGACGGCACAGCCACTGCCTTGTTGAGCCGGGATGGGCTGCCCGACAATCATGACCAGACGCTTACGCAGCCACAGTTCTTTCGTGCCACTAAAAGCGACTGGAACGATAGGAGCGTTGCTGTGGGCGGCAAAGTAGCCGACTCCTTTTTTTAGTGGCAAAGTTTTGCCAGTCTCAACGGCAGAAACGTCGCCTTCGGGAAAAATACCTAGCACGCCACCACCTGCCAACACCTGCTGCACTTTAGTGACGATTTCGCGGTAGTTGCCCTTTTGTGCCTTGTCTACTGGAATAATGCCGCCAACCTGCATGGTCATAAATCGGCGAAAAGCGTTGGCCTCCATATTTTCGCGCAGGCCGATGAAGTAGATACGCGGCGTAGCCGGAGCATAGAGCAACAGCAAAAATGGGTCAATCCAGCTTAGATGATTACCCGCCAGGATGTAGCCACCTTCACGCGGCAAGTTTTCCAGCCCGCGCACCTCGATTTTGAAAAGGCAGCGCAGCATAAAACCAATGATGGCACGTAGCACAATAAAGAGTAACGAAGCTTTGCTGTAGTCGCGAGTAGCAACGTTAAAATCGGTTGAGATTATTTTGGTATTGATTTGGCTGCTCATTTGTTTGCACTTTCTTTAGATAATTCACCACGGAGACACGGAGACACGGAGAATATTTAGAAGAAGTTGTCTCGTTTAGGTCTACGCATCTCTGTAGTGAGTGAACTCAATTTTGTAGGTTTTCAGTTCTCAGTTACCAGTTACCAGTTGTCAGGGTTTGGTTTGAAGTTTGGTTGCTTTGCCCTGACACCATCAGCATACCGCAAGCACTACTGCCATTTACAGGGGCGTTACTCTCTTTTCAGTGTTTTTTACTGCCAATTACTGTAGAAGTGATGAGTGATGAGTGATGAGTAGGGAAGTCCATTGGCGGAGCAATGTCCCACAATATCGGGTTAATTCGTAGGACATTGCTCCGTCAATGGAAAATCAGCTGACCGAGCAGCATCTTACAATCCATCCCGGCCCTGTGGCACATTGCTCCGTCAATGGATTTCCCTACCCTGTGAGACATTGCTCCGCCAATGGACTTCCTACTCATCACTCATCACTCATCACTCATCACTTCTTCCGGCCCATTGTGACGGTAAAGAGACCAACCTGTTCAAGGCGACTTTCGATTTGAGTGAACCCGGCTTGCTGCGCCCAATCTTCCAGTTGGGCAACCGGGCGGCATTTCATGACCCAGGGTAAGCCATCGCGATTGGGCAATACGTTGGCAATGAATTCAAGCTGCGGGTGATGAGTCTGGGTCGTAAAGTAGATTGCACCGCCGGGAGCAAGCATTTGATAAAACCGCTTCAGCGAGTTCTGAATAAGTTCGTCATCCAGTAAAAGTTCGTACAGGCCAGAAACGACGATAACACTGGGCGCGCCGCCCAACCCGGCCTCGGTTGGAGCAGGATTAAAAGCGTCGCCTTGCTCGTAGCGGATAGCCGTCAGTCCGGCGGCTTTGGCCTGGGCTGCCCCTTGCGCTACGCCATCGGCGGAAAGGTCGCGACTGAGAATACGTAAATCACCACGCTCCGGCCCGCACATCTGCAAAAGTTCCTGAAGGTAACGACCCGGCCCGGCGGCTACATCGAGCAGACGAGTAACTTGCCCGACGGCGCGGTTGCGTTCGACTTCGGGCTGAAGCATTTGCTTGAGCAACACCCGTCTCGCCCGAATCGCCCGCCAGCCGATAGCGTTCAGGTAGACCCGGTCAATCAATTTGCCGACCAGAAAAGAACCTTCAGCCTGATTGAGATAAACATAATCGAGCATTGTGCCGCTATCAAAGCCGTACTGGTAGCCGATACGAACGCCCCGACTGGTGCGTCCAGCCGTCGAAAGCAAGCCCCGCATCACGGCCCACTTCGCCCGCCCGAACCAACCCGGCGTAGTAACTTCCATCTCACGCATTTCACGTGGCGAAACCTTTATCACTGTATCTTGAGTAATCATCGTAAAACCCCTTTCGTAAGTTATCAGTTATCAGTTATCAATCAGAAATTTTAGGTTTCTAGTTTTTAGCTGAGAAAAGTCTCTGTGTGCATCTGTGGTTCTCTGCCTACAGGGAACCCTTCCAGGCTTGTTCATCTGTGTTCCTTCCTAATTCAAAATTCAAAATTAAGAATTCAAAATTAGTATTGATAGGTAGTAGACCAGTGGGGCGACTAACAGGAGGCTGTCAATGCGGTCAAGGAGACCGCCGAAGCCGGGAAGGAGTGCGCCCGCATCTTTCACGCCGTGCTGCCGTTTGAGCAGCGATTCGAGTAAATCGCCCCAAACGCTCCCGATAGCGATAGTTAAGGCCAGCGCCGCAAATTGCCACCATTGCAGGGTCGGCAAGGCGAACGCTATCAAAGCCAAAGCCAGGGCTGCGCCGATCACATTGCCCAGCACACCACCCCAGGTCTTGTTCGGACTAAGGCGCGGCGCAAGTTTCGGCCCGCCCAATAATTTCCCCGTGCAAAACGCCCCCACATCGCTCATCGCCACCCCCAGCGCCACCGCCAGCACCAGACCAATTGACGATTGTGGATTGACGATTGACGATTGAACCGAATTCCCCAATCGTAAATCGTAAATCGTAAATCGTAAATTACTCAGTGCTACCAGATGGGCCGGAAGCCAGCCAAGATATAGATAGCCCCACAAGCCGGAAAGCATTGGGCCAAAGCGTTGGGCTACTTCGGTCTCCGCTGCGACCGGGCTAAGACTGAGGGCCGCCCAGACAAAGAAAGCTATTACCGGCGCATACATCAGAGCGTTACCACCAAAGACCAGCACGCCCGCCAACGTTAGCCAACCGCCAAAAATTAGGATGCCACGATGTAGGGCAGGCAGTTTGGTGAGGGCGGCGTATTCGCGACCACCCTGCCATATCAGGAAAGCGCATAGCCCGGCTAAAGTAAGCGGCCCACTCAGAGCAGCCCCGGCAAAAAGTGGCGCAATAATCGCCCAGGTGCGATAGCGCTGCCAGAGAACAGTTTTGAATTTCGGCCCGTAGGGTTGCCCTATGGGTGAATTTTGAATTTTGAATTCTGGAGTAATACCAGTATTGGTAGACCAGTTCAAAATCCAAGACTTTAAGTTCGTCGTTACCAATAGGGCCAGGCCAGCGCCACCGAAAAGGAGAGCCAGCATAAGGGCTATCGGCCCGGTGAGCGGGTTCTGGAACGGGTTTACCAGCCAGTTAGCGACCATTGCGTTTGCTCCTTTTCGCGTGTACTTGTTTTTATTTATGTAAACTTATTTCGGTAGGGCTTTGATTTATCAAACCCTGATTGGGTGCAATAAATTACGCGCTACCCTTGTAAATCCTTGTTCAAATCGGCATAAATCCAGCGATAGCGCTGCCAGAGTGTTACCAGCAAGGCCGGAAGAAAGGCTACTAATAACCAGTTCCAGGCGGACGGGCCAAAAACAAGAGCCAATGGCGAGAAAAGCGCCAGATAAATCATACGGTCAGCTTTTGCCAGCAAACCACCGAATTGTCGCCGTCCGCCCGCCGCCTTTGCCACCGTACCGAGGTAGCTGTTGAGTAGGGTCAGCACCAGCACCCCCCAGGCCAACGGGCTTAAAACCGCGCTGTTCAGAGCCAACCCCAACAATACAGCACTATCCGCCAGCCTGTCGCTAAACTCATTGAAAACTTCGCCCCAGGGTCGAGCCTGTCCAGTGCGTCGGGCCACCAACCCATCTAGCGCGTTAGCGGCGGTGCGTCCAATGGCAAGCGGCGCAACCGCCAAAGCCAGAACAGGCCATTGAGCGCTGGCAGTTAGCGCCACGCCGAGCAATCCGGCACACCCTACCCCACCCAGCGTCACCACATCGGGATGCACTCGCCGCGCCACCAACCAGTTCTCGACCCCGGCTAACCGACGCTGCCACCAGGGTTTTATCGTATAAATCCCGCTAAATCGCTTCGCTTCCATAATATTTCTCCAGATTAGTGTGAATTTTGAATTTTGAATTAAAGAACACAGATGAACACGGATTAGCACAGATGAACACAGATAGATTTACAACTCAAAATTCAAAATTCAAAATTCAAAATTTTCTTACGCTGCTTGTCGCAGAGTTTGGGATAAGACGCGCACCTGCCGTTCGACTGCGGTGGCTACCTGAGATGGGTCGCTGCCGGGAGCAAAACGGAGGGCCGGGCCAAAAGTAA
>JBBQXW010000058.1:0-28794 GCA_038209275.1 Chloroflexia bacterium
CCGACCAACGAAGCCGAGCGTTTCGGTAGTTGTTGCCTTGACGTTTATCTGGCTGGCTTCAAGGCCCAAAGTGTTGGCGAGGGTACGGCACATTTCGGGGATATGTCGCGCTAATTTTGGGCGCTGCGCCGCTATCGTCGCATCAATATTCTGGATTTGCCAGCCCCGCTCTTTCAACAGAACCTGAATGAGCGAAAGCATTTTGAGGCTGGAAATATCCTTGTAAGTTGGGTCGGTAGGTGGAAAATAGCGCCCAATATCGCCCAGACCCGCCGCCCCCAGCAAAGCATTGATAATCGCGTGCGTCAGCACATCGGCATCCGAATGTCCATCCAAGCCCATTTCAAACGGCACGCTCACCCCGCCCAAAATAAGCGCCCGCCCCTCCACCAACCGATGCACATCATAACCCTGACCGACGCGGAGAGAATTTTGAGTTTTGAGTTTTGAGTTTTGAGTTTCAGGAGTAGATGTTTCTTTTGAAATTATCTCCTGCCTTCGTTCCTCGTTCCTCGCTCCTTCTTCCCACAGGGCGCGGGCGAGAATCAGGTCATCCGGCGTGGTGACTTTCAGGTTGGTGTAGGCGGCTTGATAGAGTTTGACAGGCTGACCGAGTTGTTCGAGCATCATGGCATCGTCGGTAACATCGAGTTGGCGGGTGATGGCCTGTTGGTGGGCTTCGACTATCAGGCGGAAGCGGAAAATCTGGGGAGTCTGGATGGCCCAGAGCAAATCGCGGGGCGGCGTTTCGCGTACCGTCAGGTTTTCGGGCGAAACAATTTTGATGGTGTCTTTTACGGGTACGCCCGCCACACTTGCCCCAAATTCGCGGGCGGCGGCAAGGCCATCTTCAAGAATTTTCGGGGTAACAAAAGGCCGCGCCCCATCGTGAATCATCACCCAATCGGGGGTGGCTTCGCCATCAAGAGCCAGCAAACCGTTCCAGACCGAATCCTGACGACGCGCCCCGCCCGTGACAAATTGCTTGAGCTTGCGCCAGCCTTCTTCAAAAGCCAGAGCGCGACCACGCAGCAAATTATCTTCGTTCAGCACCACCACGTATTCGCTGATAAGCGGGCTGGCCTCAAACACCGCAATCGTATGCGCCAGCAAAGGCCGCTCATCCACCGAATTGTGGGACATTGCTCCGCCAATGGACAAATCGTGAGACATTGCTCCGCCAATGGACAGGCTGGTAAATTGCTTATCCAGCCCGGCCATGCGAGTGCTGCGCCCGGCGGCGACGATTATAGCAGCAACTTTTTCAGGTTTAAGCGGCTCATTCACTGCTATTTCTAACCTGGGCAAAAATCATGCGTCCGGCAACGGTTTGCAGCACACGGGTCACATTGATAGTAACATCCTGGTGCATATAGCGCCGCCCGTTTTCGATTACAATCATCGTGCCGTCGTCCAGGTAGGCCAAACCCTGACCGAGTTCCTTGCCTTCCTGGGTAATTTTCACGGTCAGTTCTTCGCCTGGCAGCACCACCGGACGCACCGCTTGGGCCAGTTCGTTGACGTTGAGGACTTTAACGCCCTGCAACTCAGCCACCCGGTTCAGGTTGTAATCGTTAGTGATAACCGGGTAGTGGTTGGCTTTGGCGATTTTAACCAGCTTGCCGTCTACTTCGTTGACATCGGGGCTGTCAATATCGGAAATTTCGATAGGCACAACCGAGTCTTTGCGAAGCTTATTGAGCATTTCGAGGCCACGCCGTCCCCGGTTGCGGCGCTGTGCGTCCGAGCTATCGGCAATATGCTGTAATTCGTTCAGGACAAAGCGCGGAATAATAAGCGTGCCTTCGATAAACCCGGTCTGGCTTACGTCGGCAATTCGACCATCAATAATCGCGCTGGTATCCACCAGAATAGAGCGGGCATAGGCATTGTTGCCGCGTGCTTCGCTGGCAACGGCGTTAGCCGCCCGGTTCAGGCCGAAAAACTCGAAAATTTCGCGTTTACGCATAACCATAACGGCCATACCAAAATAGCCAAAAACAATAGCACCTAAAAAAGGGAAGATTTGACCAAAAATACCGGGTAAGCGTGAAAGGGGCAGCGACAACAGCGCCGCCACAATCAAACCCACGACCAGACCAATAATACCAGCAATCAAATCTACCGCCGGGAGTAGTTTGACCCGCTTGCGCGCCCACAAAAAAGGTACAGTAGTAAAATAAGGGGCAATGGTGGCACCGAGAGCGGCACCTGCCAGCACTAGCACTAATACCCAGCGCACCTGGTCTTCAGCACTAACCAGTAATACGCCAAGTTGCCAGCCGAGAATGCCTCCCACGACCATTCCTATCAGGCGGAAAAAGAACTGGATATTCATAATTAAAATAACTCCTCACCCACACCGTCCGCCGGGACTACGCTACATTGCGCTTTTAAATAAAGTTGCTAAAATGAAATGAGCAGGGCGGTCGGCAAAATTTAGGACAGTATTATATTAAAAGAATGCTAAAGTTAAACTAGAGCCGGGTGCTTACCGCCGCACAGTTGGGAGGTAGTTGATATACTTTGGTCACTGCCAGTAGTAAACTAACCTGAAGGTAATTCTACCACCCCCTAATTGGGCTGTCAAAGCTTTGTCGCTTCAGCTTTAATATATTTCTAATTTTTGTACAGTTTAGAGAGTAAATAGGAATAGAGGTAGATTTTGAAAAATTTTTGGGTACAAAAAAGCCGATTTCTGATACTGCCCGGTCTGGGCCTGCTATTACTCCTGACGTTAGCAGCCTGTGGCGAGGCAACGGCAACGCCTGCTCCGGCGGTAGCAACACAGGCTGCCACGCCAACCCAGGCGAATAAAGCCAATATTCTTACTACGGCAGGAGCGGTAAATTCGCCCCCGGCAGCCGCAACTTCGGTAGCCGCGCCCGCTAGTTCGGCGGCAGTACCAGCGAGTACCCCGGTAGCAGCAACGGCAACCCCGGCGGTAAATACCGGCGTATCGGGTGGCGGTTCGGCAGCAGGACAAGCAACCTTGAGCGTTGCCCCGGCCATTATTAGCACTACAGCAGGGCAAACCGTGAATATGAAGCTGGAACTGGCCCGTACCTATCAGGAGCAAGAAATCGGGCTAATGGGACGCACCAGCCTGCCGGAAGATGGCGGAATGTTGTTCATCTTCCCCACCAAAGTCCAAACTGGTTTCTGGATGAAGAACACGCTAATTCCGCTCTCGATAGCCTGGATTGATGAAAAAGGGGTTTTTCTGGAAATTCAGGATATGGAAGCCCAATCGGAAGCCGTTCACACTCCCTCAAAACCTTATGTTTGGGCGTTGGAAGTACCAAAAGGTTATTTTAGCAACAAGGGCATACAAGCGGGCAGTACTATCAAGTTGCAGACACCTTAAAAATTGGGGCAATTTGTAGGCTCATGCCTCAACGTGAACCCGGACATGAATGTCCGGGTTTTGCAAAAATTGATACGCACCCATTGACACATACAAGGTTTCCTCGCCTTATGTACACCGCGCCAAATCAAAAAGGGCGAGGAAACCTCGCCCCTACCGAAATCTTTTTGCTATACCTCAAACAAATCTCTAACTTCTAATTCAAAGCCGGGGATTACATCAGCACCGTCAAGTTTTCCATCTAAACCCAAAATTTCGGTTGGCTGGTCAGGTTGTCCGGCGCGATATACTTCTACCGTCCTTGTTTTAGGATTAACCACCCAAACTATAGCAACCCCAGCATTAATCAATTTCCTGACCTTCACCATTGCACTTTTCAGAGCTACTGGCCCGGCTAAATCGCTAGGAGAAAATACCTCAACCGCCAAGTCAGGTAAGGGCGCAATATCTTTGGTGATTTTTAGGTTACGCTCGGCTTTCCAATATGATATATCTGGAAGCGGTAAATTGCCTTTTATACCAATATCAATGCTAACTTCGCGTTGGGCGCGGCCTAGCTTTTTCCGGGGGTCATGCGCCATGATTGCATCCCGAATATTGTCAGCGATTACACCGTGTTCTAATCCAGGCATAGGTTTTTTAACCAGCCTTCCATCCACCAGTTCATAGCCTTCCCCGAACTCTGGCAACTGTTGAAATTCTTCAATGGTATAAAGTTTTTCAGCCGCCCGTGCTGATAGTGCCATGTTAAACTTCCTTAGAGTTGAGTTTCTAGTTTTTGGAAAACCGTTTGCTTATATCGTAACTATTTGGGTTGCTTATATCGGGTGTTTCGCCCTGGCTTTGGCCGGAGGTAGCTTCTTCCATATCGGCCCGCTCTTTGATACGGCGCAAGAATTCGGTTTCGCGTTGCAAAATGATATTTTCTTCGTGCAAGCGTTCGCCGGACGATGCGACCTCAAGCAACCGCTGTTTATCGGGCGAGGACACCTGAAGCCAGTTTGGTACAAGATAAGAAAGAACCGCTGGGTCGGTTGGAATTTCCAGCCCTTCGATTTGTTTACCCGCCAGTTCCATTAACACCTTTAGGTAAGCCTCGAACGCAATTCGTACCTGCCCAACCAATTCTACCAGCTCGCCCGGCCCTTGTAAATTTTCAGCATCGGGCCAAATTTCAACATCGGCGGTCATATAGGGTTTTTCGTGATAGGAATTGAGCAAGCGAAAACGGTCAGTCCCAACGCTGGTAATGAGCATACGACCATCTTCAAGTTTGACTACTTCGGTTATACGGGCCAGTGTACCAATTTTGTGCGGAACTGGCTCGGCGTTGCTGCGCCATTCTTCGGCAGCCCCTTCCTGGAGTAAAATCACGCCAAAAGGAAGGTTTTGTTTCAAACATTCGCTAATCATTGCCAGATAGCGCGGCTCAAAAATTTGGAGCGGCAATATCATTTGAGGAAATAATACCGTATTTAGCGGAAATAGCGGTACATCGTGCAAAACCATCGAGATTTTCCTTTCCAGTGGTTGAGTAACCCGGTGGTATAAGGGTACGCGAGAAGTATAGGCTTTCTGGAAAGCGGCTGCAAGGTTTTTTCAGGAATAACGCGGGTAGGTTAGGTTAAAACACCGGGTGACTTTAACCAGATTTAGCCGATAAGCTTGCTATTTCTTCACCAAAAAATTATAATAGTTCTATCAACATTCGATAAAACCATAAATATCGGTTTTGCGTAGATATATAAATACAGGATTATAAACAGTATGGTTCCACACGGGACAGGCAACAGGCAACCACATGTGGCGGAATGGAAAGAACCTGGCATTATGACTAATCGCCCCCAACCAGCTAAAATTTTACTAATTGACGATAACGAAGAAAACCTGGCACTACTACGTAATCTGTTGGAGCGAGACGGTTACCGGGTTGTTACGGCCAATGATGGTGTGAATGGTTTGCAACAAATTCGCCAGCTTCGGCCCGATTTGATTCTGGCCGATTTAAGAATGCCCGGCTTTGATGGCTTTGAATTAACCCGACGCATCCGTACCGATAAATCCTTCGGTTTTATTCCGATTATTTTGATTACCAGCGCCCGCGATAATAATGATAAAATTCGGGCGCTCGATTCGGGGGCGGACGACTTTTTGGTAAAGCCAATTCAACGCCTTGAATTAAGTGCGCGGGTGCGTTCGCTTCTCAAGCTAAAGCAGAGCAGCGATGAGTTGCTTAAATCAAGAGAGGAATACGCCCAGCTTTACCAGGATGCCGAGCAGAAAGCAGTAGAACTGGCGACGCTAAACGAAACGGCGTTGGGCATTAGCGGACAAATTAGCTTGCACGAGCTATTGCAATTGATTGTCTATAAAAGCTGTGCGCTGGTGCAGGCCCAAAGTGCCGTAGTTTACCTGTGCGACCCCGATAGCCAGACCTTGAGCGTTCACGCCGAATATAATACGCATCGCTCCTTTTTGGGCGAGACTTTGCGCTACGAAGAAGGGGTGGCTGGTTGGGTGGCCCACTATGCCATGCCAATGCGCCAGAATAATTACTACGAATGGGATGGCAAGGCCCAGGCGTTTGCCCATGACCGCGAGATAACGGCAGTGCTGGGTGTCCCGCTCATCAGCAGTGGTCAGGTGGTCGGAGTGCTGGAAGTAATGAACGATATGTACATCCGAATCTTTAACGATGAGGATGTACGGCTGCTCAACTTATTAGCCCCGCAAGCTTCCGTCGCTATTCGCAACGCCATGCTGTACGACCAGCTTTCGCGCCAGCACGATTTTGTAAACAGCGTGCTAAATTCGGTCAATGACGGCATTTTGATGCTGGATGCCGAGTTTCGAGTCGCCCTGAGCAATCCGCGCTTCACCGAACTTTTAAAGCTAGGGCCAGAGCAGGTGGTTGGTCTGCCAATGCGCGATGTAGCAGCCTTGCTGGATGAAGCACTGGAAAGTGACCCTCCCTTTAATCCTGAAAGTATGGCCCGTATTTTGCGCGAATTGCGCCGCAACCCCGACCACGGCTTTAACCGCAAAGTTGATATTACTGACCCGCGACGGCGTAGCGTCGAATGGAGCGCCTGGCCCGTCCGCGACCAGCAGCGCCATATCGTTGGCTGGCTCAATGTCTTTCACGATATTACCCAGCAGCGCGAACTGGAACAACTGCGCGAAGATTTTATTCATATGCTGGTGCATGATTTACGCAATCCGCTTACTTCGGTCATCGGTGGTATCGAACTGGCCTCAAGTGCTGCCGAAGATGGCGACACCGAGCCACAGCAGCGCGCCTTCCTGATGGAAACCATCAAAAAGAATAGCTATGTGCTGCTGAATATGATTAACGATTTGCTGGAAGTAAACCGACTGGAAGCGGGCAAACTACCGATTACGCTGGAAGAAGTCACGCTGAGTGAACTGATTGAGACTAGCGTAGCTCAAGTTTCAATTACGGCCCAGGATAAACAGATTGAACTAAAGCAGCTTTTCCCAGAAGAAGAAACCTGGATTAATATTGACATGGAAAAGATGCGGCGGGTGATTGTAAATTTGCTCTCGAACGCACTTAAATTCAGTCCCAAAAAATCAGCCATTACGGTTAAGGCCATGGTCGAAGAAGGCGTGCGGCGGCGTGGCACAACTTCAGCCCTTGACCCCAATCACTTGCGCCAGAGTACCACTCAGTTTTTGCGCGACCGCTACGGCGAAAACGGCCCGCGCCCCAAAGCGCTCTTACTTTCGTTTTCAGACGAAGGAGCAGGTATTCCTGCCGATATGCTTGACCGCATTTTCGACAAGTTTTCGCAGGTGCAGGGGCAACGCCAGCAAAAACAGGGCTTTGGGCTGGGCCTGACCTGGTGTAGACTGGTTTCGGAAGCGCACGGCGGACGTATCTGGGTGGAGAGCGAGGAAGGCAAAGGCAGCACTTTCTTTATCTCGATTCCCTGTGTAATTGAACACGATAGCTAATTAATGAACAATAAGTTGTTCGGTCAGGAAATTTTCCTGCGGTTTTTGGAATTGGATGATGCGGCGGCAATGTATGAATTTTACCGCCGCAATCGCGAATTCCTGGCTCCCTGGGAACCGAAATGGCCGGACTCTTTTTATTCTCGTCAGGGCCAGCGCGATATGGTCGAAAGATTAGTGGCAGCGCGCCAGTCTGAACAAAGTTTCCCCTTTGGTATCTTCTTGAAACAATCCAATGAACTAATCGGACGAATTACCCTTTCAAACATAACCAGAAGCTTTTTCCTGAACTCCACCGTAGGCTACGCCCTGGCCCAACAGCACAACGGACACGGCTACATGACCGAAGCGGTACGGCTGGTGCTAAATTTCGCCTTCACCGAACTGGGTCTTCACCGGGTGCAAGCCGGAACTTTGCGCCACAACTACGGCTCGATGAAAGTGCTAGAAAAAGCGGGCTTCCGCTTTGAAGGCACCGCCCTCCGCTATCTCAAAATCGCCGACCAGTGGCAAGACCACAATATTTTCGCAATTACCGCCGAAGAATTTACCCCTATCTCATGAACGCGAAATTAAAGCTGAAATATCGTGTCCCCTTTGGCGAAGAATTTCGAGGGCGTGCGCTCGTACTAAAAACGCCTGTTCATAGCGTTTCATCAAATCAGCATTAATAATATTCTAAGGTTTACTTCATTGAGGCTTCATTCAAAAAGCCGAAAATATAGCGGCACGAATAGATTTATTGTATTATAAGCTATGCTTTTCGTTTTTGCTCACGTTGTTTAGGGGAACTATTTTCAGTTTTCTTCGTTCGTAGCTGCAAGCACGGGTCGAAGGTTCGGCACTTTAGGCCCAATAAATGCAGGATAAATATCTGATAGGGTGTTGATGGTTTGCAACAGGAGATAGGTAATTGAATTTTTTAAGAAGATGGATTTGGATACTTGCCGCCGCAGCGGTGGCAATACCGGCAATATTTGTAGTGTTTGCCGGGATTCATTTGGATGTGACTTCGCCCACTATTGGCGCATTTGTTTATGGGGTAGGAATAATCGGCTCGGCCTTTTTGCTTTCGTGGGGCTGCGAAGTAGCGGAACTTGATATTCCGCCTGCGCTGGCCCTTTCGGTACTGGCGCTGATTGCAGTGTTGCCCGAATATGCGGTTAGCTTTTCGCTAACTTACCAGGCCGCTACCGACCCAACTTACGAAGACCTGGCGATTGCTAATATGGTCGGCGCTAACCGTACAATTGTCGGCTTTGCCTGGCCTTTAATCGTCTTTCTGTTCTGGCTGCGCTTTGGCAAAAAAGAAGTGACGCTCGATAAAACGCAGCGGGTTGAAGTTGGCTATTTGGGTCTGGCGGGTCTCTACTCGCTCATCATCCCGATTAAGGGCCATATAGATTTTTTTGATGTAGTAATTTTAGTCGCGCTATTTATTGTTTACACCGCCCGCATTTCGCGTTCGCACGTCGAAGAACCAGAACTACTTGGTCCGGCGGCGGTAATCGGTGGTTTGTCGGTAGCGGCAAGGCGGGCAATGGTTATCGGGATGATGGCTTTTGCGGCTTTTGTTATCTTTTTAGGGGCGCATCCCTTTGCCGAATCGTTGGTGAATACTGCCGAGAGCTTTGGAATGGATAAAGTTTTCATCGTGCAGTGGTTCGCACCGTTGGCGAGTGAAGCGCCGGAAATTGTGGTCTGTGTGCTGTTCACCTTGCGAGGCCTGGCAAACGACGGTCTGGGCGCGCTGGTAGCCAGCAAGGTCAACCAGTGGACACTATTAATCGGTACGCTGCCTTTAGTATTTTCGCTTGGCTCAGGTCGCTGGCGGGCGTTACCCCTCAGCCCGGAGCAGGTTGGCTCAATGCTTGTCACCAGTGGTCAAACCTTGCTGGCAGTCGCAATTATGCTCAACCTGAAAGCCCATCTGTGGGAAGCCGCTTTGCTCTTTGGCCTTTTCGTAGCTCAATTCTTCGTGCCAATTAGAATGTTCAACCTGGATACCCACTACATCTTCAGCGCAATTTATCTCGGTCTATCAGTCATTTTAGCCTACAGCTTGCGTCACGACTTGCTTCAAATCATAAAAACCATGTTCGATTTCAAAAAACCAGCTAAAGAAGTTGCCGGACACAACGCTATACCGCCTATCCTTCAACCCGAACAACAACCCCGTTTGGCTGAGAAAAAAGGGCGCTAAAAAATATAAAACAGCGATTGAAAAATCACTACTACAAAAATTGGGTTCTAGCTTTTGAAAATTTTGCAAAATTTTCAAAAGCTAGAACCCAATTTTTGTTAGGGAACTAATGTCCAATCCGAAGGAAGGCGATAAAAATAGAGGCGGTCAGTCGGTTCGCCGTTCTCGAAATAGCGTCCCCGGTCACTGCGTTGCAAGACACCCTGGCTGTTTTGCACCTGAATAATTCGTTTGGCGGGCAAATTAAAAATTACCAGACCGATACGCATTGGCTCAAGGCTCTGGTGGCGGGTAACATCATCTACCACCCGAAAGACCGGCAAATGGGCTAAATCGCTGCCGATAGCGCGGCGCTGCTCCTGATCTAGTTCCTGATAGGAAATTTCACGGGCGGGAGCGCCATCATCGGCTAATAAAGAGCGGATTTCTTGCTCCAGGCGTGGGCTAAGTTCGGTTTTCGCGGCCTGTTCGTTAGCGGTGCGGGCTTCATCAAAAATGGCAAGGCCATCCAGCACATACTTTCGCAGGCTGCTATCATACTTTGAAGCGGCTTCCAGCAGGCTTGAGAGGTCATTAGGAGCGGGTTTGCGGCTACATCCAGCTACCAGCGCCTTTAAGGTGTTCCAGGGCGCTACAAAGCTTACCGTTCCCTGCGGGTCTACTATTGTATAACGCATCACTGACATCGCTAAGATTTCCTTTCCTTCTCAATTCTTCTCAAACCCTACTCCTATATTTCGGAATTACCTTATACCACAAGTTTTGTGCCAAAGTCGAATTAGTCGTCAGTTCTCAGTTGTCAGTTCTCAGTAAGGAAGTACTGAAATTAGAAGTGTGGTAGGGTGTGATAGGGGCTAATTGCATTCGCCCTTTGAATTGAGTACCCATCAGAAGGGTGAATACAATTAGCCCTACCAAATTACCATCTTTTCCAGAAAGGCACTCCTGTTAGTAAATCGGGTTTGACTGACGACTGATAACTGATAACTAACAACTCCCATGTGAATAACTTTTAACCGATTCTTCTCTTTATATTTTATATAAATTAATAGAAGAATTAGTAATAGGGGCGGTGGATTTGTGGAAATGGTCAAAAACGAACCTGAAAATTAGAAAAAGATTAGATTCAGGTGTGGAGAAACACTGTACAAAGTGGGTTTTACTCAACATGTTTTCCAGATTGCGAAAATGAAAAAAAGCCTTTTGAGCGTACTATCCACCTGTTGCCAACACTCAATCATCCACACCTATCCCCAAAAGTGGAAAACTTTATAGTAAGTAATAATTACTCGTAATTAATGGCATGAATTTTGCACTGACTTATGCTTGATTTCCCTCAGTTTTCTCCCCAGAAAAACACTTTTTAAGCACCATGTTTTCAACATTTCAAGCCTGATTTCCACAAAAAAAGTTATGTTATCCACAAAATGTGTAAGGCGGTGTATAACTCCCGTTTTTACTTTTAAGATAGGCTAATTTACTATTTACTAGCCCCCTTTTTGAATAAATAAAAAGCAGATTTGCATCTGCTTTCATGGTTCATTAAGCTTAAACTTATGCTCCGCTTTAACTATTTTGAGCCGCCTCCGCCTTCGGAGTAGATAATCTGGACGATGGTATTGATTTGTTGGCGCAAACCGGGATTAGTTTCGATTTCGCGTTCCATTTTATCAATGCCGTGCATTACAGTAGTATGGTCGCGTCCGCCCAGTTCTTGCCCGATTTCCACCAGGCTAACATCGGTGTGTTCACGGATAATGTGCATGGCAATCTGGCGGGGCAGTACAATATCCTGGCTGCGGCTACGACCGCGCAATTCTTTAGAATCCAGGTTATAGAATTGGGCCACCTGCTCGACAATGCGGGTAGGCGTAACCATCTTTTTAGCGCTTTGCACCATATCGTTCAATGCCATTGCCGCCTGTTCCACTGAAAGATTGGTACGATTGTGCAGCGCAAAGGCTACTACTCGCGTTAAAGCTCCTTCCAGTTCCCGAATATTGCTCTGGATTTTGTGGGCAATAAATTCCAGCACATCGGTTGGAATAGGACTGATGGCCTGATGTTCGGCTTTAGCCCGCAGAATAGCCAGGCGCATTTCGTAATCGGGCAATTGCACATCGCAGGTCAAACCACCCTCGAAGCGTGAGCGCAAGCGTTCTTCCAAAACCATCATTGCTCTAGGAGCGCGGTCAGAACTGATGACGACTTGTTTATTGGCTTCGACTAAACTATTAAAAGTGTGAAAAAATTCTTCCTGGGTGCGGTCTTTGCCAGCGATGAACTGAATATCGTCAATCATCAAAATATCAATCGTGCGGTAGCGCAACCGAAATTCTTCCATCCGACCTTCCCGAATACTGTTTACCAGGTCGTTAGTAAACGTTTCGGTAGATACGTACAGCACCCGCAAATTCGGACGATATTCCAGAGCTTGATGACCAATCGCGTGCAGCAAGTGGGTTTTGCCTAAACCTACACCACCGTATATAAATAGCGGGTTGTAGGAATAGCCCGGCATCTCGGCGACCCGGCGAGCGGCGGCGGTAGCGACCCGGTTGCTGCTTCCTTCGACGTAGCGGTCGAACAAATAACGTGGATTAAGGCCCGAACCATTATTAGCCATCGGGTCGTAACCACCGCCAAAATCTTCCTGGTTCTGGTCATTTTGGCCTGGTATATATTCGTTCGGCGATTCGGTTATTTCTTCGGCATAAGCAGGCGCTGAGTTATAGTAATAGCCGTTAGACGGCGGCGAGTCTGTCCGTTGGATGTAACTATTCGAGCTGCCGTTGCCACTCCAACCACGTCCACGTCCTTCGGGTAAGCGTCCGTTTTGATATTTCCCATTGCTGTTGCCGTTACTATTGCCGTTGTTGCTGAAACCGTTGCCATTACGTTTGAGAGGTGCTGTAGGTGACTGAGCGACTGGAGCGGCGCGGTTGCGATTTGGGACTAAAGTTTGGGACTGGGCTGGGGCTTCCTCGAAAAGTTGCGGTTGTACCGGCTGGTCTACACTAAAGCGAACTTCGAGGTCTTCGCCAACCACTTTGGCAAGGGCTTTTTGAATGACGGTGCTATAATCAGATTCGAGGCGACGTTTGGCAAAAGAACTGGGAGCGGACATCCAGGCCACTCCTCCGCGCAACTCCAATAAAGCCAGATTTTTGATCCATGAATCATAATCAGCCCGACCCATCTGAACCTGTAAATCTCGAAGGGTGGTCTGCCAGATTTGTCTTGTATCAGTTGCCCATTCATTTCGCTCATTTCGTTCGGTAGAAACAGGGCGAAATTCAGGTGCAAGCTTTGCGGTCAGGTCCTTAAGATTTTCGTTTTGTTCCATAACGAAAACTCTCCAATAAATTAAGATTTTGTGCTACCCGCCGACCCCGAACTGGGCCGAGTATTTGGATTAAGACCGCGTTTACGCCGCAATCAGCTCCCAGCTACGCTGTTGCACTGCTGCTGACGTTATGGTCCCTGTTTTTACCACTATAGTGTTTTGGTTTTAAAACGTTTGAAAATGTCCATCTGAATTTAGGCTAAGACCTGGACACCAGGAGGCACTACCTGGAGAGCCGAAGCATTTGAACGTCTCTACAAATTCTTTTAACATTCTTGTCCTGGTAACAATCCCCTGCGATTGGTGGTAGATGGATAATAGCAGTTATCCACCAAACAATCAAGTGGGAAATCAGCCTTTTCTTATAAGTTTTGCTTATAGACAACCTATATCAAAGGCAGAATCGCTACTTTTTTTTCCACCAATATTACAGAACATGTGCAGAGATTTTTCAACTTTTCCACATTAATATATGCAAAAAATTTATTTTTAATATGTGTAAATAAAATCAGCGATTATTAGAGTATCAAATAAGTCTCATTATGCACATTGTCCACAAAATGTGGATTAAACAGGTTATGCACATCATCCACATTTTGTGGAGTCAAGGGGACATGCATCCCTTATTTAGGGTTCAACTGACAGAATCCTGAAAACTAATCCACCGCTATCCACATTATGTTGAGTGAACGAAAATGGTGAATTTTATAACTAAAATTAGAGGTTATCCAGATAAAGAGCGCTTTTGTGCATAATTTTGTGGACAGAAATAAAGTTATCCACAAAAGCGCTCTTTATGTGTCCGAGCTGAAACTAAGTCGCTGGACAAATTAGGATAAAAATATCTATGCCTCGGTTTTGGCGCGACCAAGTTTTAGGCGGCCCGCGAAAGGCAAGCGCCAGCCCCGGTAGAAAATCCACCATTCCGCCATAAGTATCAACAACGCCCCAATCGCGATAGGCCACCAAAATTCGCGCTGGCTCTTGACTTCGGTAGTGGTAGGCTGGTTAACCGTACCCTGTAACCCAAGTTCATCAAGCGGCTTGATATTGCTGGCAAGCACGCTGAAGAGATTTACTACAAAATTGTCGGTGACAATATTGGGCCGAGCCGCAGCAGGAGCGGCGGCAGGGGTGCCAGCAGCAGGAGCTACCGCCGGAACGTTCAAGCGGCGGGTGATGGTGTACACGCCAGTAAATTGAGTATCGGTAAAAGAGGATACCCCTTTGTTCTGGGTCAGGATTTGCGCGCCACCTTGCGGCGGTTGCACACTTAACTGTTCGGTTTGCGTGCCAACCGTAAAGCTAACTGGCTCACCAGGATTAACTTCCGTTACCTGGTCGAGCGCACCTTGTGGTTGTAGCCAGCCCAGCGCATTTATTAACAAAATAGGCCAGGAAACTTTCACGCCCAAATCGCTATCGTGCAAATCAAAAGCCAATCCCAACACACGCTGCCCCTGTGGGTCGCCCGCAAAAATCAGGGGAGCGCCCCCACTATCCGCCGCCACTACCCGCGCCCATTCCGGCAAATCGTATTTTTGGGCTTTGCTGATAGCTACGTCATTCAAATCGGTATAGCGCAAAATCGGGTCGGTCTGCTCCAGCCGGGCAAAAGTCGGCACATTTATTGTGGTGCTGGTTGGCAAGAAAGGACTGTTTGGTGGATTAATCAGCAACATTCCGTTAGCAGGTAGTTTGAGAGGCATATAAGAATCGAAAATAGACAGATTGAAACTCTCTTTGTTCTTGAGATTTTCGTACTCGTTCGGGCCGATTGTAGTTAGTTTGTAATTGGGTAGCCGCTCTAAAATAGTTCGCAAGAAGGTGTTGCCAGTAGTTACCAGCAATACTTTTTGGGGTGTTCCAGCATTGCGAATCGTCCAGGCTTCGTTATCTATCGAAAGAAAATCCTGATTACTGCCTACTGGCTTTATTTTGGCATTGACCACGCGAGCGTTAATTGGCAAATCGGTCAGCGTTACGTCGGATTTATCGCCGCCCGCAATATCCACTTCGCGAGTGTCAAACGCCTTGCCATCTACCTGCACTTGCAATTGAATTCTGGTCGCGGTGGCGGAATAATTGTTGAGACCAACAAAGAGTTGTGGCCCGCCGCCACTTTCGCGCAACCGCAAGGCGGTGATAGCCTGGTTCGCATCGGCTTGCCCTACTTTGATAAATTTGATTTTGGCTTTCAGAGGTGGCAAACCCTCGTCACGGGCAAACGCGCCGCTACTGACCACTACCACAGTTGTGCCAGGAGTGCGGTCAGCCGAAGCCGCCGCCAGAATGAGCGAACCGCGTGCATTAGCCGGTTCGCTGGTTACTTTGGCCCGGTCAAGAGCGGTGTGCAATTCGTTTTTATTGTTCGAGTTGCTGGCAAGCACTTCGGGGAAGGAGCGCATTACTACCAGCGTCATCTGGTCGCCGCCGCCCATACCGTCAATAATCGAATTAATTTCCTCTTTGCCCTTGACAAAGCGACTGGGCGCAACATCGGTGGCTTGCATTCCGGCGGAAGCATCGAGCAGTACAATAATATTGCCACTGGCTTTCGATTCGCTGCTAAAGAAGGGCCGTCCCAGCACAATTACTAACAGGAGCAGCAATAATAATTGGAGCAAAAGCAACCAGTTTTTTTGTAATTTTTGCCAGGGCGCATTGGCCTGTTTATCTTCAATTACTTTGCGCCACAAAAAATTACTTGAGACGGTTACTTCTTCGCGCCGTACTTTGAGCAGATAAAATATTATTATCGGTACAGCCAGAGCCAGTAGCCCCAGCGCAATCGGAAATAAAAAGCCCATGGTAAAATTCCTTTAGTGATGAGTGATGAGTGATGAGTAAATTCAGTCAACTGGCAGAGCAGCATCCTACAAATCAGCCTTCGTTTGTGTGACATTGCTCCGCCAATGGATTTCCCTCATTACTTATCACTCATCACTTCTACGTCACCAGACCGCGCCGCCGCAGGTAGTGGAGTACTAAATCATCGAAGGGAGTTGAAGTTTCTACCTGAATATAATTTATGGCACGGCGCTGCGAAAAATTTAGTAATTCGTTTTGCCAGTTGTGAAATTCCTGACGGTAAAGTTCAAGCGCTTTCTGGTCTACACTCACATCCTGAGTTTCACCCGTTTCGCTATCTACCAGCTTAAAATCACCGCGCAAGCTGGGATTTACTTCGTCGGGCGAGAGAACGTGCAGCAAGGTTACTTCGTGGCCTGCGCCCTGCAAAGCCCTGATACCATCGTAGCAGCCGCCCGGCGCGAACAAATCGGAAATGACAAAGAGCAAGCCAGGGTGACGGGTTTGGGTGGCATAGGCCCGCATGGAAGCGTTGAGGTCAGCGCCCGGCCCAGGCATTAAATCTTCGACAAAGCGAATCATGCGAATAGTCTGGTTTTTGCCACGTGTCATGGGCATTCGGGCATCCGCCCCGGTGTTGCCAACGCTCATGGCGTTGATAGTCACCCGATCCATTGCCGCCAGCGCCATATACGCCAGCGCCGCCGTCGTTTTCTTGGCATAGAGCAATTTGTTCAAGAAAGGCTGTTGCGCCGCGTTTGCACTATCGGCGGCGGCAAAATCTTCGTTAGGGCCGCTCCAATCCATCGAGCGGCTACAATCGAGTAGAATATGTACGGTTAGTTCTTCTTCCTCTTCAAAAAGCTTGAGGAAAACGCGCTCCAACCGGGCGTAAATATTCCAGTCTACCTGGCGCAAGTCGTCGCCGGGGGTGTAATCGCGGTAGTCGGCAAATTCCACCGACGTACCGCGCTTGAGGCTACGGCGCTCTCCCTTGAGGCTACCGGCCCGCACCCGTTTACTGACCAGCGTCAATCTATCTATCTTTCGTAAAAAATCTTCGTCTAATAGTTTAGCCATAAATCTCTCTTTGAGTGATGAGTGATGAGTGATGCACCCCGTCGGGTGGACTGATGCAGCCAGTGATGAGTGCAGAAGTCCATTGGCGGAGCAATGTCATACAGGAACGGCCTAATTGTAAGATGTTGCTCCGTCAGCTGATTTTCCATTGGCGGAGCAATGTCCCACAAGAGCGAGGCTAATTTGTAAGATGCTGCTCCATCAGCTGACTGAATTTACTCATCACTGGCTGCATCAGCCCACCCGACGGGGTGCATTACTCATCACTCATTACTTCTTAGCCAACGCCTTTTCTAATTGCTCGATACCGGCGATTAGTTGTGGGTCTTTGCCCGTTACCAAGTCGTCAATACTGCGTTTTACTTCTATATCGGGCGACACACCGATGCCGTTAACTTTCGTGCCTTCTTTTGATTCGTACTCATCTACCGTGACGCTGATAGCCGTGCCATCGCCGAGCGGGTAGGCGGCGGTATGACCCAGTGCGCCCGCCGTCTTTACCCCGATGAGCGTGCCAAGTTTGAAATCGTGAATGGCGAGCGCCAAAATTTCGCTGCTGCTGGCGCTGCCTTCATCTATCAAAATTACCAGAGGAAGCGCGGGCATAAAAGGTTTGCCCTGATACTCTTTCGCCACACCATCGTTCGAGACCTTGAGCGGTTCGCGGCGACCACGATTGTTATTGTAGCCCATTATCTCGCCGCCCTGCACAAAGCGCCCGACTACCTGGTCTACGCTCACGCCGCCGGGGTCGTTGCGGACATCAATAATCCAGCTATTTGCGCCCTGCTTTTGCAATTCTACCATCGCTTTGTTGGTTTCGTCGGCAACGTTGGTGAAAAATTCGCGGATGGCGACATAGCCGATATGTCCGTTTATCATGCGATATTCGACGGTTGGAATTAAATAACGCTTTTTGGTGACGGAGATGGTCAACAGACTGGCTTGACCGGGGCGGGCAACCGTAAAGTTGTGGGCTTCGTCTTCTTTGGCATTGCGAACACCCTGCCAGTTTTTGCCATCTATCGCGGTATCATCGTAACGCACAAATTGGTCGCCCGCTTTCAGGCCCGCCTTATCCGCCGGGCTATTGGGTACGACCTTAATGATATAGGCTTTGTTATCCTGCGAATTTATTTGAATACCAAAACCAATTGACGAATTTTCGCCCTGCAACAAACGCTGGCGCGAATCATAGCCGGAAGTATCCAGAAAGTAAGTATGTTCATCTTTTACCGCTTCGGCAAGCGCGTTCACCAGGCGATGACCTAACTGATTTTTAGGATACTTAAATCCTTTGGCGGCGGCCTGCTCCAGCGTTTTAGTGTAAGCATCTTTGAACAAATTCCAATTGGCCTCATTGGTGGAGCTATCAGTGCCAGTTTTGAACTCGATAGCGGGTGGAGCAAGACCAGTGACTTTGCCCAACTCATCCAATCCGGCTTGAAGCAATGCCGCCGTATCGGGCAGGCGGTACAGATGCCGCAAAATAGCGTCATAGGCGGTACGCACCAGTTTTAGCTCGGCATCTTTGTCTATATTATCGGCAATACCAGCCGGGGTAGGAGTTGTAGTCGGGCCAGCAGTGGCAGTAAGCGCCGCTTTAGTTGCGGTAGCGGACGGTGTAGCCGTGGCGGGCGGGGTGGGGGTTGGCGTGGACGCAAGAATAGCCGCCGTAGTTGGCGAACCTGTTGCCCTGGAAGTGCTTTGCGCTGGCGTGCTGACGACGTTCGGAGTTGAAGTAACTTCCGGCGTAGGCGACGCATTGCTACCGACGGTCAGAGTAATCGGCGGCAATTGCACCGCCGGAGTAATTGGCCCAAGCGTTTGAGCAACGCTGGTTTGAGCGGCGCTCGGCCCACTAAAACCACAGGCCGCCAGTGCCAGGCTTAATATGATAAAGGCCAGCACCGCTGCCGACCCACGTAGTTTTTTTAAATTACTCAAAATAGGTTGAACCATAAATTTATTTTGTAACCGGGCTACCCGCTATAAATGTCACCCTGACGCAGGAAGGGTCTTTATTTCCTGGCGACCTCGCCGCGCTCCTCCGGCACGGCTTTAAGTATCTGGTCAATTACCGTATCGGTGGTAACACCTTCGGCTTCGCCTTCAAAATTGAGAATAAGGCGGTGACGCAAAGCCGGGTGCGCGACGGCTCGAATATCCTCGAAGGCCACATTGTAACGACCATCCATCATAGCGACAATTTTAGCCGCCAGAATAAGGGCTTGCGCCCCGCGCGGACTCGCTCCAAAGCGCATATATTGCCGGGTAATGGCGGGTGCTTCGGCGTTTTCGGGGTGGGTCGCCAGAATAAGCCGAGCCACGTAATTATTGACGTGGGTAGCTGCCGGAACTTGCCGGGCCAAATCGCCCATTGCTGTAATTCGCACGCCATCCACAATTTTGCCAATGCGGGTCTGGATATTGGCGGTGGTGCGCGTCAGAATTTGCATCAAATCTTCTTCTTTGGGAAAGCCGACAGTCAGCTTGAAAAAGAAGCGGTCAAGTTGGGCCTCAGGGAGCGGATAAGTTCCTTCCATATCAATCGGGTTTTGGGTTGCCAGCACAAAGAAAGGGCGCTCTACCCGGTAACTTCGGTTCGCCACCGTTACGGTTTTTTCCTGCATTGCTTCGAGCAAAGCCGATTGCGTTTTGGGGGTGGCACGGTTGATTTCGTCCGCCAGCAGCAGATTGGCGAAAATCGGGCCGGGCTGGAAACGGAATTGCCGCCCGCCCTGCGGGTCGTCAATCAAAATATTCGTGCCGACAATATCGGCTGGCATCAAGTCGGGGGTAAACTGGATACGGCTAAAGTGTAATTCCAACACTTCGGCCAGGGTACGCACCAGCACCGTTTTGCCCAGGCCCGGCACGCCTTCCAATAATACGTGTCCCCCGGCAATAATACTGATCAGCACATTCCGCAAAACATCATGCTGCCCAACGATAATTTTCCCGACTTCCGTCTCAATCCGGTTAGTAATTTCTCGAAACTCTTCTGGTGTCATTGTCGGTGGTGCTGCTGTCGCCATCCTTTTCCCTGTTCCTTCTATCTATCTAAAGTTTTGAATTTTGAATTTTGAATTATTTTAAACTTCCAGGATTATCAAACTCCTAATACACATAGCCAGGATAATTCAAAACTCAAAATTCAAAATTATCTTCCTACTTTCCGCCAGTGCCGTCGTTCAGGTCGTCGAAATACTTTTTGATTACGTCTTTCAGCGTAATCGGGACGTAGTTTTTATCGAGCGATTCGGAAGCGGCGTTTTTGTAGGCTTCGATTACGTCACTGAGCGGTACTTTGGCATCGCCACCAGCTTTGCCACCGTTAACGGTCTGGTTATCCTGTGGGCCATCGCCTTTTTTGCCATTTACATTAACCTGCTTGCCGTTCTGGTTACGCATGGTTGGGTTGGCGTACAAATTGTCGTTACGACCATTTCCGGCTTTGCTTCCGTTTTGGCCTTGCTGCCCTTGTTGACCTTGCTGCCCATCCTGCCCGTTTTGGCCTTGCTGCCCTTGTTGACCTTGCTGTCCCTGTTGACCTTGCTGTCCGTTTTGGCCCTGTTGCCCGTTTTGGCCTTGCTGCCCATCCTGGCCTTGCTGTCCATTTTGACCTTGTTGTCCCTGCTGTCCCTGTTGCCCTTGCTGACCTTGCTGACCTTGTTGCCCATCCTGACCTTGCTGCCCGTCCTGGCCCTGTTGTTGCTGTCCATCTTGCTGCGGGTCGCCACTCATCTGACCGCTCTGCTGCGAATCAGGCGCATTTCCACCGGCATCCTGAGCATCGCGGCTATTTCGGTCATTCCTCCCTCCATTGCTTTGCTGCCCGTCTTGCTGGTCGCCCTGTTGTCCATTCTGCTGTCCATTTTGCTGCTGCCCGGCCTGGCTGATGGCCTGTTCGCTCTTCTGGAGTTGCGATTGAGCTTGTTGGATTTGTTGCTGGGTCTTCTGGTTCTGCCCGGTCTGTTGTAGCTGTTTGCCCAAATTTTGCAAAGCTTGTTTGCCCGCATCAGGATTCTTATTCAAATTGTCCGGCTTTAGCGCATCCGAAGCTTGCTGTAGTTTTTGAGAAAGGGCCGGGTCACTCGTCTTGAAATTCTGGGCATCACTTGCCAGTTTGTCGCTCAATTGCTGGGACTGGGCCTGGTCTTTCTTGAGCTGGTCAATATTTTGGGCCGCTTTATTCAGTTCCTGGGCGGCTTTATCAAAACGGTCATCCGAGTTTTGCGATAGGGCTTGCCCGGCCTGTTTGGTAAGTTCACTACCAGAAAGATTACGGGCCAGTTGTTCCAGCGCCGCTTTTTCGGCGGGCAGGCTGGGGTCGTTTAGCTTCTGTAATTCCTGGGCCGCTTTTTCCAGGCTGGCAATTGCATCGTCTTTGCTGTTGCTCTTATCGAGCAATTCTTGTTTGACCTTCTCAAGCTGCTTGAGCAATTCCTGAGTTTTAGGGTCGTTTTTGGCGTTCGGGTTAGTCTTCTCGATTTCCTTTTTGAGTTCGTCTATTTTTTTGGCTTCTTCCTGAACCTGTTTCTGGACTTCCTGATTTTGTTTGACTACATCATTGAACTGGTTAGGAATTAGCAGCGCCGCCGCCAGCAGCGGAATTATTATGAGTGCGGCAATCGCCGGGCGTAGCGGCATCCGCAAAGGTAAAGCTTTATTGAACTTTAAGCCTTCGAGGGCTACCTGAGTATCAGCGAACTGCTTTGCGCCCAGATTGCCATAGCCCAGGCGCTGTGGGTCGTCGTGTCCTTCGATAGCGGTACTAATGCGCTCTTTCAAGCCCAGCACAATGTCGGCGCGTCGGGCGGTATTTAGCAAGGGGCGCGGGCGCAGCAAAGCGTAGCCCAATATTCCGGCTACTCCAATCATCAAGGAAGCCAGGGCAATAATCGAGACCTGCTCCCAGGTCAGACTGGGCGTAATACGACTCCAGATGTCCGCAATTAGTCCTATTCCGCCAGCAACCACTACTGCGAAAGGTAAAAGGCGCACCGCTTCCTGAAGTCGCATCCGGCCTTCCATGCGCTTTACGCGGTCAACCAGCCGTTGATAATCTTCGCGGCTGACTACTTCGGTTACATTAGTTTTCGGCTCCAGAAGCTGCGTCATACTTTACCTCTATCGTAAAAGTTTTGAATTTTGAATTAGTAACTCAAAATTCAAAATTCAAAATTCAAAATTATTTCTTCTTCTTCTTGCGGGCGAAATCGCCATCGGTTTTGAGCGGTTTGACGAAACGGATAGCCAGGACGATGAAAAGAGTACTCAAGGCCAGGGCCATCACCATAAAGACTATCCAGGGCATCGGATAAAAATTGTTGTCGCCCTGAATATAGTAAAAAATATTATGTTCTTTAACGCTAGTGCTGTTACTGACAAGTAGCTCGTTGGTAGCTACCATTGCCACGCCCGGATTAAAGGCGCTGGCCCAGTTGAGCAGAAAATAACTGGCATCGCTTCCGCCACTGAAGCCATAAAACAAAATGGTGAGCGGGTAGCCCAGGGCAGGAAGACCCAGCATTAAAACCAGTAAAGTTATATAAGTGCTACGGGAAGCGCGGCTGGTAGTCCGCAGAAGGCTGCTCCACATCACACCCAGCGAACCGAGCAGCAAAGTTGTTACTAATGGTATTAGCAAGCCGATAATTAATTGGTCTGCGCCCACGCCACCAACCAGAAAGACAATGCTTTCAACCGGGATAGCCGCAATAATCAGCAAGAACAGGTAGGACAAGGTGGAAAAAAGCTTGCCCAGCACAATTTCGGCTGGTCGTAGCAAGGTTACGAGCAAAATCTCGTAGGTCTGCCGCTCTTTCTCGCCAGAAAGTACCCCGGCAGTAAAACCGGGCGTAAGCAGACCGATTAGCAAAAGCTGTACTACGATGATACCACTGAACAGACCGTTGCCTAATCGTTCATAACTGTTGTAGCTGTAATTATAGCTATAATACCCGTTGTAATAATTACGGGGCATTGAGACGGCATAAGCCAACACCGCAAATATGCTCAACAGTCCGACATAGAGGCCCACGTTGAAAAGCGCCCGCCAGCTTCGCATCCGCCCGCGCAATTCCTTTAGAATAATTGGATTGCGCCGGATGCTACTTAGCCAGCGTACCGGCCTGGTTAGCGGCCCAGCCACATTTAGCTTTGTTCCAGGTGGGCGGGTCAATTTTTGAGTTTCGGCCATTCAAACCTCGCGTTCCGCGTTCTTGTGCTGCTGGTATTTTAACCGCCCATCTGGGCATGTGCAAATTAAAGGCGGATTAGAAAATAGAATTTAAGACCTAAAATGCAAAATGCAGGAACACAGATTAACACAGATATTTTTTATTTTGGATTGTCCGTCCTGGTAATAGCGATTTGCCCAATTGGGCCACTGGCTGCAATCGCTTTTCGGATAGATAATCGGTTTTGTAGGGGAGAGGTTCTAAGGATAATTTTCAGGATTTTCAACCGTAAAACCCTCACTCAGAGCCGCTTGCAATAATTGGCGGTCAGAACTTACAAAAGTAAAACCCGAAATGGGGTTCGCAATGCTGAAATCTGCCAGGGCGATAGCCGCACAAGTTAGATGAATAGCATCCAGAGCGCGAATTCTAATACCAATCCCCAATCTAAAAATCAGGTTGGTTAAGCGGTCTCGAAATAAATCCCCGCCAAATTCTATAATTTCAAATGTGATACTATCTCCTTCAATATGGTTAATCAAATTTATAGTTGCCGACCTAGTGTATAATCCCTGACTATATAATCTTCTTAGCACTGTAGAAATTTCTATTAAGGCTAACTCTGATATGATTATTTGCCTATTGCTAACGAAAGTGCTTAACCAGATTGAACCAGGTTCTGGTATATACAGCTTCATCAAGGCATTAGTATCAAGGAAAGCTATATCCATTAAAAGCGATCCTCGCGGTCTTCGCTAATGTACTCTGTAATTGTTTTAGGTAAAGGCGGTAGCTGAGTTAAATCAACTTTAGCTGCTTCTTCTAGCTCTTCGGGCGTGAAAATCCTTTTCATTCTGGCCTCTACTTCCTCTTTGGTTGGACGGTAGGCATGGGCCAGATGTACTCCGCGCTGGACTGGGTCTTCGGTTTGGCTGGCTTCGACTGGGCCGTTACCGTTAGGCATATCTTTAGTTTTCCGGCGCAGTTCTGCCGCCGCTTGCTCAATCAGGCTTACCAGTTCCGTCACCGATAGCTCTTTTAATTCGTGACCCAGTTCTTCCAATTTATTGCTCATGATTCTTACCCCGTACTCGTCTTAAACTCCGCGCTTATGTTGTGGACTATAACAGATTGAAACCGCTACTACCAAAGCCAGCGTCCTAAAGTTATAAAAATCTGTGTTAATCTGTGTTTCTCTGTGTCCATCTGTGTTCAAAGATTTACGACACCAATCCTTGCGTTACTTTCAGGAAAATATCTTCCAGGTCGTCTTCGTGTTCAGAGAAGTTGTAGACCGGGACATTTTGCCAGACCAGATAGCGCAATAGCTGGTTAAGCTCTACCTCGTGGCCCTCCAACTGAATTTCCCAGCTTGCCATGCTCCAACCACTGTTCGGTTCGCTGCCAAGAGGGACATCGGTGAGCGGGCGAACTTCGCGCACGCCCGGCCCCTGAGCAATAATGTTGCCGATAGCAGTAAGATGTTCGGTTAGAGCCTGCACTTTGATGGTAACGATGCGGCGGTCATGGCGCATATCGCGCAATATGTCGCTGACCCGTCCGCTTGCCAGCAGATTACCACGCTCAATAATTCCGATATGGCTGCACATTTCAGCCAATTCGGTCAGGATGTGGCTGGAAATCAGGATGGTTTTACCCATGCGGCTCAGTTCTTTAAGCAATTCGCGCAACTCGACGCGGGCGCGGGGGTCAAGGCCACTGGCCGGTTCGTCCAGAATTAAAAGTTCGGGGTCGTGAATCAGGCAGCGCGCCAGACCGAGGCGCTGTTTCATGCCGCGTGACAACCCTTCGACAAAGCTGTTGCGCTTGTCGGCAAGGTCTACCAGCGCCAATAAATCGCCGACCATGTTATAGCGCTTTTTGACATCTACATAATATGCCGCCGCGAAAAATTCTAGATACTCCCAGACTTTCATGCGGTCATACACGCCAAAGAAATCAGGCATGTAGCCGATGCGCCGCCGGATTTCGGTCTGATTTTCTTTGCTGCGGTCAAGCACCGAATGTCCGCAAACCTGGGCATCGCCCGAAGTTGGCTCAAGCAGCGTCGCCAGAATACGCATGGTAGTCGTTTTGCCCGCTCCGTTCGGCCCAATAAAGCCAAATATCGCCCCTGTCTCGATTTGCAAATTCAGATTTTGGAGCGCCGTAAATTCTCCGTAGCTTTTCGTCAGACCCTGAGTGGCGACCACTAGCGAGGTAAGTGATGAGTGATGAGTGATGAGTGATGAGTTATTTTCCATTGCGTTGTTGTCGCTCAATTTTTTTCTCAACTGATATCCGAAGACCGCCAATAATTCTTCCAACTTCTTCAGCTTGTCGTAGAAGTTGAATCAATTTAACCTCCTCCAGATAGCCTACATCAAAAGCGATATAGAGCTGAGAGCGAACTTCTGCACACGAAGCTTTTGCGATACACAGGAATCGATGAAATTCTCGGTCACTGTCTCGCTCGTACCCTTCAGCAATATTAGACATTACAGAAACTGCTCCTCGTTGAATCTGACCTGACAGACCAAAGTCTCTAACAAATCCTACTTGCTGAGTAGTATGGTAAATCGTTTTCGTCAACTCTCTCGCTTTTTGCCATGCAATTAAGTCCTCAAATCGCTCTATTTTGGCCTTTTCCAAATTCTTTTCCTTGTACATTAACATTTCTAAAACTCTTCGCTTATTACTAATCTCTCAAACAGCCTTTTTCTTACTCATCACTCATCACTCATCACTCATCACTCATCACTCATCACTCATTACTCAGCACTCAGTGGCTCGAACAGTAGAGTCATATCGTAATTTTGGATGTTACGGCCTTCTATAGAAATGGGAGAAGTTGGCGGTTTGTCCTCGCTACGCCAGCCAAAGACGTAGAAGCGATTGGAGTCTTTTAAAAGGCCGTCCCCGTTTGGACCAATCAGGGTTTCGAGGGCCATTGCTTTTTGGCTGGCAGGCTGGTTGGGCCGACCCCCGTTTAGATAATAGGGAGTGTAATTGTAACTCCGGCCCACGCTGTTCGGCGGTCCCTGGTAATTGCTAAAGTTAGCAACGCCTGTCATGGTCTGAACAAGATAGTTTGGCGTGGTATTCGGGACGCGGTTGCTGGCGTTAACTTGCCGTTTTTCGCCGGGCTTGAGGTTGCCGATTTTCTGAACAGTACCGCCGCCAGTAGCGCCGGGCAATACCAGGCTGACATCTTCCCATTCTTTATTGCTCAGATTTTCGACTGTGCCTTCCAGATTGCCATTGACGATTTTCAGTCTGGCCCGAATACCCTCGCTGCTGACGCTATCGTTTTCAAAGACAAAACTGCGTTGCGCCCGGATACCCATGCTGATGCGCCCAAAGCCCCCGCCTGGCCCTTGCTGGGTAGCTTGCAGATTTTGGGCATTGGGATTACCACTATAATTATAATTATTTGGGTTGGCCTCAAAAATGCCCGAAGCGAGACTTTCATCGGCGACTTTAACCTCTACATCGTTGCGACCATTGGAATAAAGGCCAGCAAAGCCGCTAGTGCCACCGCTCAATTTTCCATCGTTACCCTCGGCTAAAGTTATGACCGACAAACGGCTCAACACCATATCGCTCTGGGCGCTGAGGTTGCCAACGGTGTAAGTACCCAGGCTAAAAATGATGGTCAGGGCCGGAACAGTTAGCCAGGCCCATTCGCGGCGGTCAATTCGGCGCAATACCAGATAGTTCGCCGGGCCGATAACCATAATATAAAGAGCCAGGAAACCGGCCAACCACCATGGGCCGGGCAGTTCGGGGGTTTGCGGGCTGGGGGTGAGGCGCAAACTATATTCCTGATAAGGGCCATCGTGGGAACGGCGGGCGGCAGTAGTATAATTTTCACGCAGGCGGTAATCCTTGAACAATTCTTTCCAGAACGGGGTCATCCCATCCCAATCGCGCAGAGGCTTTAATTCGCTGCCAAAAAACCAGACCTGCCCCAGCCCATACGGGCGCGTTGCCAGCAAGGGTTTGCTATCCTGTTCAATCAGGCTTTTGCTGCCCGGCACGCTGGTATTCAGGTTAGTATCGGCGATTATCAAGTTGGTATTGGGCAAAGTTGTGCTGTTCTGGGTGAAGCGCTGAAGACCACTTAATTTATTGGCGGCAATTGAGCGGGGCGGCGGCATAACCTCACCGCTTTGCACCGGCAGAAAATTGCGGGCGAACGGGGCGTGACGAAGTACGCTATCTCCCGCCACAAAAAGGGCTGCTCCCTGCGAAAGCCAATTCGAGAGCGCCGTTTTTAAGCCTTCCTGGTCGCCCGCATAATTCGTGTTCAGGTCAGCCAGTACCAGCCCATCTAATGAGTTCCAACCAATACCATTTGGCGGCAAATCCGCCAGCGTCAGATGGGCGATGGTAACGCGCGGTTGGCTGCCCAGTGTTTGCACAGCATTTGAATTACTTCCATTTCCATTATAGTTATAACTAAAGAGAAACGGCGTATAGGCCAGGGCTTCACGACCAATATTTACCGTAGAAAGATAGTTCAGCGCGCTGGTATCGTCGCTAACTACGCCCATCAGAAAATTGCTATCACTAAGCGGGGTAACATCGCGGCTGACCGGGGCGATAATTTCTGTCCCGTCGTCGGCTACCAGCCTTACCTGTATTTGCCTCAACAGGCGCGGCCCACCCAAATAAAGCCAGACCGTTTTGCGGGCCGGGGCGGTGAGTTGAACCGAGCGGCGGAACAGGGCAGTATTGGGCGAGAAATTGCTAAAAGACGCTTCGACCCGCCCCTGAAAGATCGGCTGACCGGCAGGCACGGAAAGTGTCACCTGCATCGGCAGCCAGGCATATTCTTTGTAATTGCCGTCGAACCCGGCTTTTACTTCCATTGTAACTGCGGTTGCTGAATTAGTTGAAAGAGGAGCGTTTGCACCATCCGAACCAAGTGTGGCAATTGAAACCTCCGCCGAGGCCGGTATTAAGGGGTAACACAAATAAGCCAGTACCACTAGCAGTACCGAAATGGATAAAACTGCCCGCGCCCGAGTCAGTCTCATAAAGTTAAAAACCTTCCGCGATAATGAAAAGGAAATCCGCCTTACTGTACACACCGATAAATACAAATTCTGAGATGCTTCTTGCCTCAGCATAATGGGCGAAATTCCTGAAAAAGGAAGTGTAGCAGTCAGTTATAAAACGCTGCACTTAACTGAAAAGTTACGCCGATTATTATTGGGGTGGGCGACGCTGACCGTTCAATTGTTCGTTAATTGCCTCTAAAAGCGCCCTTTGTGCATCTAACTTCTCACTAAAAATTTTATTGTAGTGGCCGAAATAATCTAGCGTTAGCTTGTCATTCATATCTTCGGCGATATTTTTGGCAATTTCCATACGCCGAGCAATTTCCGCTCTGACGGCATCCGGCTCAGGCACAGATTTAAAGACAATTGGATTACCAGCCCCGGCAGTGGTTATTCTAACGTCACCATAATCGAAGAAATTAGCGATAATACTGGTTTGAGCTAATTCAATGTCTTGCACTTTTATCAGGCCAACCGTATTTTTTTCTTCGTCCAGTCCAAACGGTTTTTTCTCAACATCAATAATATCGCGGTTGCTCAGAATATAGCGGTCGTTGTACCAGTCATCCCAATGAAACCACAGCATTACCGTATTCCAGAGTAGTACCAGCAAAAAGACAATAAAACCAACTGTACTGATAATGGCGTTCCCGACAGCAAACAGAAGTGGCAAGGCGAAAATTCCAATAGGCAACAAAATCAAGTAGATAGCAAATACTTTAGCCCAATCTTTATAGAGGAAGAGAGGATGGCGGCGA
>JBBQXW010000059.1:0-28768 GCA_038209275.1 Chloroflexia bacterium
AAAGTATTCCTACCTTTGGGTGCTTATGCTCCGCGTAGTTTTTCTCGTTACAAGAATGGATCAATACAAGTTTTTCGAGAGTATGAAAAAGAAGAAAACCTACTACCAGAGCGATCATTGGCTCGATGGCTGCAAAATGACTTTGTTCCTGTAGCTCCATAATTTCCGGCAAAATCTCAAGGGCGGCCACTCCTAGCAGCACACCACCTGTAAAACCCATCAAAAGAGATACCCGATTTTTGAAGCGCAAGGTAAGCAAGCCACCTAAAATAGTGGAAGTAAAAGCAGCCAGTGCCACTACAATTTGTTCCATCTTCGGTTACACTCCTTTTATTGCCTAAAATTTATGGTTCAGAGGTAGGTTTACCAGTTCGCGCAGGATGCTTTACAAAGCTGCTATAGGGTTCAACCCAATTTATAAAACTACTCTTCGAGCCTTTCCAGAAAATAATCCTTCCAGCTATCGGGCAGGGCTTCAACCGCGATTGCCCGGTTCACTTCTGCCAGATCACTCTTGCGGTTACTAAAAAGTCTTACTATGTCAGAAACTTTAACTCCGTTTTTATCTTTACCAAGCAAAATAATTTTGTCGCCTGCTCCAATATCACCCTCCCTGATAACCGCCAGGTAAAACCCGTTATAACCCTGCTTTGCAAAGCGTTTGATTATATCGTTTCGTCCAAATCTCAGTCCCAGTTTGTAACAGGGCAAGCGCGGTTGAGTAACCACTAATTCAGTTGTGCCGATCTGAAAACGGTCGCCAATGTTTACTTCAGCATCACTTAGCCCGCTTACGGTCAGGTTTTCGCCAAACATTCCCCACTTGAAGTCGATTTCAGGGTATTGGTCTCGCCAAAAATTGTAATATTGGGCCGGATAAACATAAATGGCCTTATCCGGCCCGCCGTGAACCGATAGGTCGGCTTGCTGGTCGCCCTCAAAGTTAAGTTTGTCTACTTTAACACGCCCCTCTACTGGCTCTTTGAATATCCCCGTAGAAACTGAATAGCCTTTCCATTCAACGGTGCGGGGTACCCCCACATTAACCGAAAGAACTTCACCGATTGTGATTGTAGCTAATGGCATATTTCCCTCTTATTTCACTGCTAATAAATTTTTGATCAGATTCCTTCAAAGTATAAAAGGTTATTGTGAACAAAGCACTAGCCCTCAGTTCCCACCTTACCTTCCATTACACCCCCCATTATATCTAACCAGTGCCAGGGATGTTTGGTGAAGTGTGGGCAAAGGAAACGAGGCGCTGGGTGGCCCAAAGAAATCTTGCTATGGGAGGCATTTGTAGAAATCCACTGCGAACTGAGATGGTAGGTGAAGTGTAAGCTAATGTCGGCTGACTTGTTGTTTCCGACCGCTTATACTTGTTTTAGCAAGCCCTGGTATAGCAATTTGCCAATCAGTAAAGGTTCTGTAGGAAGTATGTCATATGCCCAAAGAACCAACCTCTCCGGTAAGTAATTGGCGTGAAGAACGGCGACTACGGGCCTGGGAACTCCACCAACAAGGCTGGTCACAACGTCAGATTGCCGAAGCGGTTGGTGTCACCCAGGGTGCCGTCAGTCAGTGGCTTGCTCGTGTCCGTCAAAGTGGGAGTGTGGAGAGCCTGCGTCGTCACCCTGCACCGGGTCACCGCCCTGCACTGACTGAGGAGCAATTTGGTCAGCTTCCGGCCCTGCTGGCGCGTGGGGCGGAAGCCTTTGGCTTTGAGGATAACCACTGGACTACCAGGCGGATTGTCGCCGTTTTTAAGGAGGTTTTTGGTGTGTCATATCATTCGGCGCACATCAGCCGCCTGCTACGCAAATATTACCCTGGCTGGCGCAATGAGCAGAAACGTGAAACGACCGAAAGCCGATTTATTGGCTAATAGAAACGTGAAAGGAGACTAACTATGCTTCTGGATAATCAAGCCTCATTCCCAACTCTGGAAGAGGAGAAACAACCGTCCGGCCTTAAAACCGCTATGACCCGCCGCCGTCTGGTTAAGCGGCTTGGAATGGCGGCTGCAGTTGGTGGTCTGGCGGTAGCCGCCCCGCAAACCCTGGCCCTGGCCGAAGATGATGGCAATGACAACGATATTTCTTCCTGGCGCAAACCTTCCGGGTTTAACGTAGTGCTATTGCACGGGGCTTATGCCAACGCTTCCAGTTGGAACGCGGTGATCGGTCTGTTGCAAAAAGAAGGCCACAATGTGCTGGCCGTCGAGCTGCCGCTGACCTCACTGGCGGATGATGTAGCAGTTACCCGCCAAGCCCTGGCTTCCGCCGCTTTCGCTGGCCCAACCGTGGTAGCCGGACACTCCTACGCCGGGTCAGTTATGAGCGAGGCAGCCAGTGGGGCAAAAAATGTGATTGGTCTGGTTTTCGCTACGGCCTTTGCTCCCCTAAAAGGCGAAAGTATCCTTGATCTGGCTGGTCGCTTTCCGGCCCCGCCAGCCAATCAGTATATTGTTCCCTCGTATCGAGATGGTTTCATCTGGCTTGACCCAGCCAACTTTCCACAAGTGTTCTGTCAGGACATTAAGCTAAGCCAAGCACGGGTGCTGGCGGTTACTCAGAGACCCATTGTGTTTGAGTGCTTTGCCACAAAAGTGCAGGCGGCCGCCTGGCAAGAACTGCCTTCGTGGTTTCTGGTTTCAAAAAATGACAGGTCAATCAATCCCGATTTGGAACGCTTTATGGCAAAACGGAGTGGAGCGCCCACTATTGAGGTAAACTCGAGCCACGTTTCACTCATTTCCCACCCTCGCGAGGTGGCGGGTTTGATCGAAGCCGCGATTAAGCATTACAAAAAAGCTTAGTCAGCAGGTAGCCAGAAAAGTGTTGCATAAAATATGGGCTGGGGGTCTCTCCAGCCTTTGCCCCTGATTCAGTGGTCTGAGTTATTTTGCAAGTTCAAAATTCGGTCAAACCGGGCCTTTCTGAGGTTCAGGAGCGAAAGTCGTGAAAATTCAAGGCTGGCTTGGTGGAGAGGCAAATTGGAAGAAACACGTATAATAATAGTTTTAATTGTGGCTATCCTATACCAGCTCTATAATTTTGCAATCTGCTATAGTGTTAGTACACTATTTCGGGGGGTTATGCAAAAAACCCTATACCGATAAATACTCGCGCACTACCTCGTGTGTTATATTTTTTACTGCCCCGGCAGTTACGATTGTACCCTTCTCCATAACATAACAATAGTTAGCGACACCCAGCGCAAAATCGAGGAATTGCTCTACCAACAAAATAGAAATATTTCCTCTGGCCTGAAGTGTCAGTAAAACCTGCTCAATTTCCAGCACAATCGAAGGCTGAATACCCTCGGTTGGTTCACCCAGCAACAAAAGCTGCGGTTTACTGATGAGCGCCCTGGCGAGGGCCAGTTGTTGCTGCTGCCCGCCACTAAGGGTTCCAGCAGTGCGTCTTGCCATAATTTTGAGGACTGGAAAGAGGCCATACATTTCTTCCACCCCGTCCATTTCACTCTGCTTCGAGTTGGCTTCAAGGCCCACCGCTCAACACCTGGCTTTAACCCTGCTCGCTCACCTCGAAAAAGTTGAGAGCAGCAACGCCCTTATCGAGGAGTTAAATGATCTGAGTGAAGAGGGCCACGAGCGTAACTTGCGTGAAATGATTGGCTTTGATTTTTACGAGTATGGCGAAGCAGTTAGCCTTAACCAATCGAGTTTTAGCCGAGCTAATGCCAACCGCCCTTTCGAAGTCTGGTGTAAATATCGTCCATTTTCGAACCTGCCCTGCACTGAATTAAAATGAAAACCGTCGTCGGGTCGCTACTGAAGTCATCACTACGATCCCAATAATAGCCAGATTAATCAGAGTGCCAAGATAAGCGTCTTGCCAGTCTAGGGTGGTCAACACCAGTGAAAAGAGGCTAACCGTCAACATAACAGGTCGCCACCAGGTGGTTCGTAACAACAGCCCGATGCCTACCACCACGAACCCGACAATGGGTAGCAACCAGAGCAGACCGTAGCTAAAAATACCTGCGGCACCCACGTCCCAAGTGCCGTTTAACAAGGTGGTTTTGTAAACTATCGCTGGTGTAACTAACCCCAGCGAATACACAATGAAGCCAAGCACGTGAACTAGGCCGTGCAGAACCACAAATACGGCGGCTACGATCAAAAGGATTCTGCTTAACATTATTTTCTTCTTTCTTTTATTGACTTCCCTGTAAGAGGTCACCCCACTTGAAGGACAGCTTAGGTCGAGTGGGACAAATCCTTTTGGATTGCCTCTAAATTTGCAATATAGGTCTTGCTTTAAGATAGTGACAAAACAAGCAGCTTGAATTACTAACACACTCAGTCAGCCTACTGCTCAAAATGGGAATGCCCGATTCAAATTTACCGCGTCAGTTACTTAGAGCAGCAGAGTATTGTGACCTACTGTAATAATATATTAGAAAAATAGATGGGTCTGTCCTCTATCACACATACAATGAGAACTGGGGAGCTTATTATGAGAGAACCATCTAACAATCCTATCCCAGGAAAACCACCGCATCCCAAATGTACCTTACCACACAGACAATTGTTCTTTTAGCCAGTAGGCTTTAGCTCTGAATAGAAAAATACTAAAGCACAATAACGCGCACGATCAATTTTGAAGGGGAAGGGCTATGACTACAAACAAAGAAGTTAATTGGCTAATTTTGGTAGTGGAGGATGTCGAGGAAATCCGTGATGGAATAGAAAAGTTGCTACTAGCGGACGGCTACCGAGTCGAGCCGGCCAGAACGGTGGAGGAGGCCATTCTAAAAGCTAAACGTGCGTCGCCAGACCTGCTGCTAGTAAGTCTGGCAGGCTCTACCAACGAAATTATCCAATCTGCCCATCAGATACGGCAAGGGGCGGGCTTGTTAGAAGCGCAAGTGCCTATTGTAATCTTTTGCATCAAAGAGGTAGCGGAAGGTGAGGAAGTGGCGATTGAGGGCAATGTCTATCTTACCCGGCCCGATAATTTCAACCAGTTAAGAGCTTTGTTACGACAGCTTCTAAAGAAGCAAGCGGCCTAACCAGAGTTAAAACGGGCTGTTCTAGCCCTATTTAGCTAAAGTCAAGTAAACGCGCATACTCGGTCTTGACGACTTCGTAGCATTCGCACCCCTCCGCCTCAAGACCCGGTCGGTTGAGGATAATAATATGTCCGCGAGCATAACTAATTAGTCCGGCATCTTGTAGTCGCCCCGCCGCTACCGTCACACTTTCGCGCCTTCCTCCCAACATCGTAGCGATTAGTTCCTGGGTCATTTCTAACTTATCGGTCTTGACCCGGTCGTGGCTCAAGAGCAACCAGCGGCAGAAGCGCTGCTCAACCGAATGCAACCGATTACAAATGGCGGTCTGGGAAATCTGGGTAATAAGGGCCTGAGTATAGCGTAAAAGCACTTGTTGGAAAGGGCCACCGCGCTTGAATTCCTCCTGGACTATTTTTGCTTGCAGCCGAATAGCTTGACCAGCAATTTGAACAATCGCCTGGTTAGGGGTGGTAGCGCCACCCAAAAACAAAGCAATCCCCACTACGCCATCATTACCGGTCAAGCCTACCTCAGCCGTCATGCCATCTTCCAGGGTATTGAGTAAAGAAATCATGGATGTAGTAGGAAAGTAAAGATATTCCAGGTGTTCAGCGGCGTGGTAGACCACTTGACCAAGTGCTAAGGCTACCAGTTCAAAGTGGGGTAGGAGCCGTTCATATTCCTCTGGGGGAAGCGTAGCAAGCAAGTGGTTTCCAACCAACTCCTGAGATTTTAGATTTTTAGCCATGACCACTTTCTGTTTTTCCTTTTCCGTCCACTTCGGGGTTATTGAGTAGAAACTAGAGGATATACGAAACTAGATAGAGCAAGATCATTGCCAGGTTTGAGTCTAAGTGTTAACCAATAGACGGCTTTCTTTATTCATTCTAACATGCTTGGGTAAGTTATAGTTATTTAAGACTATCACAATTGTAAGGTTTTCTTTTCCTATTTGAAGCAATGCTTAAGATTGAAAAGAGATAGCGGCCTTCTGGAAGGCCGCTATTATGGAGATAAAGCTATGAATGGCAGTAATGAATTGCAGTGCGTAGCTCTAGCCATAGCTTTTATTTGCTTTGCTTTACCTGCTATGTGTGTTAGCAAACAGACCGTCTTGTTTATTTACTTTATCATGATTATGAGCCTGTTTCACAAGCCTAAAGTAACCCTTACAGGTTGGCTATTTACAAAGGCATAATACAAGATTTTGTGCTGGTTGCACGTTATGAAACAGGTTTTATACTAAATACATTGGCCCGTTACGCGCCCGACCCTTTACAGACTAAAGAAAAGAAAATTATATGACCGAAACCATTAATGCACCAACTGCTACTCCGCAAGTTGAAAACCGGAGCAATTAAAACTCCAGGGTGAATAACTGGCCCCAAAGGTGAAAGAACTGCTGCATGAGGGCAATCTAACGGTAGCTATTTCGCACCTTATGGCTACCAACCCCACCACAAGAGCTGGCAACTGTCGGTTTTTGGCCTAGCGCAAGGTTTTGGTATGAACCATACTATTTGTCACGGCGATTTAGGTAATTTAGAAACGGTTCTCACCGCTACCTTAGTGCTTAATGAACTGCACTATTCTAAGCAGCTTGCAAATCTGACCGCGATGATTATAGACAGTATAGAAAAATATGGCCCACTGACGGGCGTACCGTTGGGGGTAGAAACACCGGGATTAATGAGTGGCATTTCTGGAATCGGCTATCAATTGCTACGTTTAGCCCAACCGCAGAGTGTACTCGCAGTGTTATTGGTTGCGCCGCCCGTTGAGTAAGTAAAGCCGACTAACAAAAACTAATATTAGGGAGGTTATTTTATGACAACACGAAAAACTTTGTCGGGTTCGCTCTTTTTAATTGCAATGTTACTGATGATTTTTGGTATAACTAATAATCTTGGCTTTACCATCGCAGGGGGAGCAGTGGCAATCTTAGCTATTGCTACTATACCTGATACACGCTCACGCAACCTGCTACTGGGGGTGATAGGGTTGCTAGTTGTGGTTTTCGGGTTCTACGCTTTATTTTTGAGCCGGGCCTAAGCTTAGACCAAATAGAAAAGGATAAAAATAATGTACCATAAAATCATTGTCCCACTGGATGGCTCACCCCTGGCTGAAAAAGCCTTACCCTATGCCGTTAGTCTTGCTAAACAACTAAAAACCACGCTTGTTTTGCTGCGGGTGGATGAAGCTCCCCCACTGGTAGTAGATTTCGCTGAATCACCCCAAGTTGAGGCTGGTAATATGATCCATGCTGGAAAGATGCGACCAGACGGGCTTATGGTAAGCGAGCCTGATTTGGTGTCAGTCTATTCCACCGACCAATATCAGACCTTTACCTCCTACTCCGGCGAACAAGACGATCAGGATTACCTGCAAAAGGTCAAAGAAGCCTTGATTGGGGTAGGAGCCGAAACTCCCCTCGCAGCCGAACAAATTCAAACGCTGGTAGTGAGCGGTAAATCGTCAAAAGAGTTAGCGACAATTGTCAAGGAGGAACAGGCCGACCTGGTAGTAATGACTACCCATGGGCGGAGTGGTTTATCGCTCCTATTGACAGGCAGTGTTGCAACAAGTCTAATCCAACATTCCAGCCTGCCAGTAATCTTGATCAAGCCTGACCAAACCGAGGGCCAGAGTCTGGAAAAAGCGGGAAAGCCAGCTATAAATAATAATTCAGGCCCAATTTTGGTAACTCTGGATGGCACCGCTGGTTCGGAAACAATTATGGAGGCAGCCGCAGACCTGGCTCAACAACTTGGGGTTAAATTACATTTATTTCAGGTAGTATCCAGCGTGATACCAACTGGAGTGGGTGAGGCTTATTATGTTCCAGAATACGACCTGGAACAGGAAACAACCGCTCTGCGGGAGCAAGCCGAACAATATCTCAAAGAAATCCAAACCCGCCTGGAGAAAAAAGGAGTAGAGTGTATAACAGTAGTTCAAACCGGCGAACCAACCATTCCTTTGGAATATAACGGAGAGCCAATCACGCGAATAATCGAATATGCCAGAGCGGTAGAGGTTCAACTGGTGGCAATGACCACCCACGGGCGAGGTCGGTTAGGGCAGCTAGTGTTAGGAAGTGTGGCGGAAGAAGTAGTGCGGCAGAGCCATTTGCCAGTGATGCTAATGCGGAAGCTGGATCATTCAAATCACTCGGTTGAAAATTAGAAAGCTTACCTGTGCTTTACCAGGGACTTCAGCATTTAGTGAGCAGAACTAAGGAAAGCCTGAGATTTGGCGGATGTAGTGAAGCTTGAGACTGAAATAGGCAAATAAGAGAGGTGCAATATGAAAGATAGCCCTGTCAAAACCGATAACCTCGACGAGGAAGAGACTGAGAGTTGGGTTTACACTTATACTACCGAGTATGCTGGCGAACCGGAAGCAGGTGCCACTTGTAAAATAGTGACTACCACGCCGGCTAGTAAATATAGCCGTTCCCTTTCGCAAGAAATTCTAAACAATTCCTCCCCGGAGCATAATGTTCTGGTTAACGGTAGAAATACCTTAGAGATCGAACCCCAGGATTGCTCCATTGCTTTCAGGATTTGCGAAAAAGGGGAAGCTGGTCACGAAATGCACCTGACCTTAAGCCTAAAGGATGCGTGTGTGGTAATGGGGCTGCTGGCTCAGGCAATTGAGGAAGCCAGCTTCACCAGCTCAAAACGGGCAGCCCTATAAGGGGCTGCTGGTAACTCCAATTGACCAGTGTCCTTTGGAGTTTTACCCATGCAGGGAGCTTTTATGGCTTTGCAATAACCTAAAAAGCTTAATATAAATTTTATCTGAACTGGTAAGTAACCTTTGATTGAGTTAGCTTTTAATTATTGGTCTCCTCTATCTTGTGAGCTAAATTAGCTGAAATGAAAGGTTTTTCGCTCACCATCGAGCCAGATCGTACACTAACCAGAAAGGTGGGCAAGCCTAATGCCTAACACATCGAGAGTGCTTTGTGCTGCTTTGCAAGGCAAAATTATGTCGGCGGAGGAAGCCGTAAAGCTGATACCATCGGGTGTCACTATTGGAATGAGTGGGTTTACCGGCGCGGGTTATCCCAAAGCTATTCCTCCAGTACTGGCCCAGCACATAATGAATGCTAACCGCGCTGGGCAAAAATTTAAAATCAACGTCTGGACGGGTGCCTCAACTGCCCCGGAACTAGACGGGGCGTTGGCGATGGTAGATGGGATAGAGTTGAGATTACCCTACCAGTCTGACCCTACCTGCCGTAAACGAATTAACGCAGGCGAAATGGAATATCTGGATATTCATTTGAGCCATGTTGCACAGTTTGTCTGGTTCGGTTTTTTGGGTAAGCTTGATATTGCGCTGATCGAAGTCACCGGGATTTTGGAAGATGGTAGGCTCATTCCTGCTTCCTCGGTAGGCAATAACAAAACCTGGATTGACCAGGCCGATAAGGTAATTCTGGAGGTTAATTCCTGGCAGAATGAAAATTTGGAAGGAATGCACGATATTTACTATGGTACGCGCCTTCCTCCCGACCGTATTCCGATCCCAATAATCCGACCGAACGACCGAATTGGGACACCTTACTTGAATTGCCCACCCGAAAAGTACTGGCGGTGATCGAAACAAACTCTCCTGATCGTAATACCGAATTCAAGCAACCTGACGAGGATTCGCGCCGCATTGCCGGGCATATCCTGGATTTTTTACAATACGAAGTCAAAAAAGGGCGGCTACCGGCAAAACTGCTACCGCTACAATCCGGGGTCGGCAATATTGCTAATGCTGTGATGGCAGGGCTAAACGAGGGGCAGTTTGAAAACCTGACCGCCTATACCGAAGTTATTCAGGACGGGATGTTACAGCTTCTAAAAACGGGCAAGTTACGTAGTGCTTCGGCTACGGCTTTCTCGCTTAGTCCGGCGGCTATGACCGAATTGACTGAGAACCTGAAGGAATATCGTGACAAGATAATTTTAAGACCCCAGGAAATCAGCAACCACCCGGAAGTAATCCGGCGGTTGGGCTGCCTGGCTATGAATGGTCTAATTGAAGCCGATATTTACGGGAATGTTAATTCGACCCACCTGATGGGTACCAGCATTCAGAACGGGATCGGCGGATCGGGTGATTTCGCCCGCAACGCTTATCTCTCATTCTTTATGACACCCTCTCAGGCGAAAAATGGCGCGATTTCATCTATTGTGCCGATGGTTTCGCACGTTGACCATACCGAACATGATGTACAGGTGGTGGTGACGGAGCAAGGAGTAGCCGATTTGCGAGGCTTGTCACCAAAGCAACGGGCCAAGCAGATTATCGAGAATTGCGCCCATCCGAATTATCGGCCAGCGCTGCGCGAATATTATCAGCGGGCTTTAGAAATGTCACCGGGTAAACACACTCCCCATTTACTAGAGGAAGCTTTTAGCTGGCATTTGCGCTATCAGCGCACCGGCACTATGCTGGGTTAACCTGGTGAAAGTGTTCTGTCACTTTTGAGTTTCCATAGACAAAGGTACATTGCTGACCGAACCAACCTAAGTAGAATAAGGGCGCAATCGTAAGAACATGAAGACAAATACCCGGACAATCCGCTCAGTGCTAATTTTGATTGTGTTGGTATTCGTTATTTCTGTTCCATTCTGGTTGATCGGGGCTTTGATCGAACAATTTGTACCGAAATGTTAGAACCGAGTCTACAGGTATTGCACCAGGGCATTATCGAGGGGCGCAAAGCCTTCGGGAATGTAATGAAATACCTCCTGATGGGAACCAGTTCTAATTTTGGCAATATGTGTAGTATGGCGGTAGCCTTTTTGTTTTTGCCCTTCCTGCCGATGTTGCCCACTCAAATCTTGCTAAATAACTTTCTATATGACCTGGCCCAGATAACCATCCCTACCGACAATGTAGACCCCAGTTTCATTCGCAAACCCCATCGTTGGGATATTAAACTTAGTTGCACAATTTGGGATTATTACCTTCACGTTGGCAATTATTCTTCACTACTGCCGGAATGATTGGAGTAGTCAACAGCGTTATAGTTGGGACAATTATCGGTCTACTGCTGAAAGTTTTGCTTAATCTAGGGCTGTTACCGTGCGTGGTTAGCGGCATAATAATTTTTGGCTTGAGCGTCGCAGCACACCAGCTATATCAGGCGAGAAAATGGCAGGAAACCGATAAAAACACGAAAGTAATGTTTCCAACGAAAGAATGAGAATTAGGGTGCTTCAATCAAGCGACTGGCAACTTCAATTTCGACTGAACCTTTAAGGCTGGCGGATACACCACAATACTTTTCGTGCGAGAGCCGAACGGCTTTATCTACCATTTCTTTGTTCAAATTATGACCTTCTACCACATGTTCGATTAAAACCCGGTCAAATTTCTTGGGATGTTCTTCGTGTTGCCAGCCTTTAATTTCCAGGTGATAAGCGGTTACGTCCTGGCGCATTTTGCGAAGCATCGAAAGTACATCCATGCCAGTGCAACCGCCTAGCGCTACCAACAACATATTTTTGGGCGAAAAAGCCTGCTCATCCCCACCCACATCTTTGGTTGCGTCCATTATTGTTTTAGAGCCGTTCGGCCCGTCCGCCTCAAAACGCATTGCTCCAATCGGATTCCACTTTACCGTTACTTCGTGCATTTTAGCGCTCCTTTGCTCAAATATGTTTTCCTGGCTTTGAAGATTTTTGCAAAAATCTTCAAAGCCAGGAAAACATAGCTAGAATTTAGACTGGCTCTAATATTTCCATGCAATCGAGTTCATTAAAGGCCGTCAGGGCTTTTTCTAATTGAATCCAGCGATTTGGCCCCCACAGTTTGTTGGTGTAGCCCCAGAAAGGCCGGAACAGGTTGCGGATAGTAAAGAGCCGATAATCATACCAGAAGTTTTGCCAATCATAATTGGTTACGCCCTGCGCCAGTAGCTGCTGATGGTAACGCTTGAGCAGTTCTTGCTCTAGCCCCTGCCGGTTCTGGTTCTGAGGATAAGTCAGGAACGACATCAGGTAGGCTACATCGAAAGCGGCGGCGCTTACTTCCCACTGCTGCCAATCGAATAGATAAATTTTGTACTGCTTCGGGTTATAGGGAAACAAGAAATTGCCCGGATAACTATCCCCGTGAACCAGCGTGACGGCTTTTCCGGCCTGAAGCCGCTTTAGCAGCAGGTCGGGAAATACACTGAGAACCTTCTCGAAAATTTTGCGGTCATTCGGGCTGAACCGTTCTGCCGTAAAATCCAGAAAGCCAGTTTGATTGGCCTGGTTGTGGGCTACAAATCTTTTGGTGGATTCTTCAGTCGGCAATTGCCCAATCGTTTTACCTATTCGCGCATCCTCCCAAAAAGTGCCGTGCAGGTAAGCCAGACAATCCAGGGTTTGCTCGGCTTCCAACTTGGTAAAGGGCGTTTCCAGACTGCTGGGAGTATAGTGAGTACGCGAATGGTCATCCAAAAGCAGATGATATGCCCCTACTTCTAAATCCAGAACAGCCTCATAGCAACGCACAATTGGCGGCGTGGTCAGGGAAGGAGCCAGCAAATTATAAAACTCAACCTCTTTTTTACCAAGTATTGCAGCCAGTTCAGCCGAATATTTTTGTTTAGAAAATTTCAGCGCCAGACGGTTTGGTGGCGGCGTTGCCATATCGGTCAAATAAGTCACTTCTAGCGGACAGACGGCTCGATTTAGTAGCGCCCGCTTGACCACCTGACTAACCTTGCCCTGCGTCAAATAATTCTTTTCCCGCATTAGTTCGGTCAACCATGCCGGGGTTACTTGTTCCAAATCAGTAATAATCTTACCCATATCTTTTCCACAAACTTTCCTGTTAAAACCTAAAAATTAGCTCCGACTGGCTATAATCGCGGCGCACAAGGCGGCGACATCCTGTAAACTTTCGCCCAGTGCGGGGACGGTAATCGGGCAAACCTGAAAAGCGCCTGGGAGCGCTTCGCGTTGCATCTCGGCGCGGGCCGGGTCAAGCCAGAGGTTGCCCAACCGCAGGCCCAGACTACCTACGATAATTAGTTCCGGGTTGATCAAATCAGCCAGCAGCGCCAGCGCCCGGCCCAAATAGCGCCCCGAAAATTCGATAACCGCCCGCGCTTCCGCATCCCCAGACTGGGCCGCTTCGCCCAGTTCACGGACAGTATAATCCGGGCCAAGCCGCTCGGCTAGTGCCGGGTACATCTGGCGAGCCAGCTTTGCCATGCCAGTTCCGCCACAAAAACTCTCGAACGCGCCGGGCTTATCAAAGACCAATGGGCCATCTTCGGCCACCCGCACATGCCCAATTTCGCCCGCCATACTGCTTGCACCGCGCCAGAGTCGCCCGCCCAAAATCAGGCCCGCTCCAAAACCCGTACCAGCCGTTAGAAAAATCAGGCTTTGCTTGCCCTGCCCTGCCCCAAACAGCCATTCTGCCCATGCTCCGGCGTTGCCATCGTGTTCCACAAATACCGGCAATTGAAGCTGGGCTTCGAGGGTAGCCCGCAATGCCAGATTTTCCCAGCCGGGCAGGTGCGGCGGATTTATCAAGCGCCCTTCGTTCAAATCGAGCGGCCCACCCACCGAAACGCTGGCTACCGCTACTTTATCGCCCCATTCCGCTTTTAGTGCCGTCGCCTCGGCCACCAGTTTACCCAAACTGGCCTCGCGTCCTTGCTCAATTTCGGTCGGGAAAGAACGGCGTACCAGCACTTCACCTTGCTCGGTTCCAATAATAACCGCGCTTTTAGTGCCGCCTATATCCAGCCCTAGAATTAATTTATCCGGCATCGTTCCTCAAAGAAGCCCCAGGCAGTAGCTTTTCTTGTAGCTTTCATTATTGTAGATATTGCAGAACTGAACTGTAACCTAAAGCGACGGAATCGTCAATTCACTTCCCGCTCAGACCTGAATTTTTTGTTATAAATAATTACTCACTATTAGTGAATATTTTTAAGGCGTTGGCACAAAATATGCTACTTTAGAATAGTCTGGCACAATTTTTTAGAAACCCATTGATTACATTTTTTAACGGCTGAATTTGAAGGTAAATTCAGGGCGGAGGCAGGTAACTAGCGACCTCGTAAATATACGCTGCCTTTAATTAAAGCTTGCGAAAATTTCTATGAATGATAAGTAGAAAAGCGATTAATCCAGAAACAAATTGTACTCGTATTAAATGTGTTGAGCAAATCTAAAAAATTGTTTGTTACAACCGAAAGGTAAGCTATGCGGGCCGAGCTTGAGAAAGAGCGAGAAAATTCAGCAGTAGTATCAAATGAAATAGAACTTTCTAAAAGCCTGACCCTTATTAAAATTCAGGCCAACCAGAATGACCCAATTCTTTTTCAAAGCTTTTTCTGTGTAAGCTGCCAGGACTTTGTACTGGCGAATGGACTTTTCCCAGCCCCGGAGCGGCACACTGCTGGACACGCCCTTGCCTGGCTTCCAGCAGTTGATGAGCCAGGGCCGGGACGACCAATACAAGCAATAGTAAGCTGGTTACGAGGAGCGCCTGTAAGCGAGGAGCGCCGAAGTTACCTGAAAGAGGTTGCACCCAGTAGCAACAGTTCGTGCTGGGCCTTAATCCTCGAACCTGAAGAGCGCGAAGAATGGTTCGACTTTTTTTCAAACTATTTGGAAAGTTTGGCAGATTGCTGGTTGGATGCCCTGAATGGCAAAGATTCAGAGTACTTCCAGGCCGAAGAAGTTTGGTTTAGGCCACGTCCAGCAGTGCAATTTGGCTGGATTGCTGAAGAGTTAGCCGAGCAGTATCCCGATACGCTAATCTAAGCTTATGCCTCGCAAAATTTAGATACCGACTGACACAGTATCAGCGTGCCAGTGCTTCTAAGTTAAAAGGTTTAAGTATTACCCGGTTTTTAAATAACCAATTGATTAAATGCCTTTGTGAGAAAGGAGACATTGTTATGCCCAAGTTAGCAGCACCATTGGCCGCTGATGTGGATTTATTAAATGCCGCGATTGCCCTGGAGCAGCAGGCCATCTGGACTTACGGTGCCGCCGCCAAGACCAATCTGTTGACACCAGACGTGCTGGCAGTAGCTTTGAAAATCGTCGGTCAGCATCAAGACCACGAGAAAGCCTGGACTACCGAAGTTACGAAATTGAGTGGCACGCCACCAAAAGCGAAGGACAGCTATGACCTGCCCCCACTCAAGACTCAGGAAGACATTTTGAAATATGCGTTGAGCCTCGAAATATTGGCTGCCAACACCTACTTCGATGTTTTGCAGAAGCTGACCAGCAAGACCCTTAAGTCTATCAGTGCCAGCATTATGAACGACGAGACGACCCACGTAGTGGTATTAAGCAGTGCGCTGGGGTTGCAGCCTTTTAACACTAGCGCTTTCATGCCGCTTAAGTAAAAGCTAGTTCAACCAATAACTTCATTTATTCATTAGTGAAGAAGAGGAGAAAGTACACAAATGGAAAACCCTGGCAAGACCGGCTTTTCACGGCGCAGCTTTATTAAGAAAAGCGCTGCCGCCGCAGGTGCGGTGGCTTTAATCAGTATGTCAAGCCCTGCGTTCGTTTTGGGCAAAGAATTGACCATGCAAGCAAGTGGCGACCTGGATGTCGCGAACTTTGAGTATGGACTGGAAGCCCTGGCAATTGCAGCTTATCAGGCTGCCGCCAAAACTGGTTTGTTGGACAAGCCGGTACTGGACATCGCTCTGAAATTTGTAGACCAGCACGTCGCCCACCAGAAAGCCTGGGAAGCGGAAGTGACACGTTTGGGGGGCAAGCCGCAGGCTCTGGCTATCGGCAAATACCCCGACCTGAAATCGCAGGGTGATATTTTGGCCTTTGCCAAGACCCTGGAAGAAGTAGCGGTTGGTTCTTATTTCATCGCTATCCAGAAATTCCAGGATGCCAGCCGCGTCAATATCGCTGCCAGCATCATGCCGATTGAAATGGAGCATGTTACCGTTTACGCGGCGGCGCTGAAGCAAGACCCGATTCCTAGCTCGTTCCCGACTGGCACTTCGGAAGCCGACATCGGCAAGATTGCCACTGCTCTGATGATTGGCCCCGCACCGGCGGCGACGGGTGGCGGCGCTCCTACCACTGCTCCGGCCTCTGGTATCGGCGGTGGCAACAAGCAGGACGATTATAGCGGCGTAGTAATTGGAACGCTGGCGGCAATCGGTGCGGCAGCAGCAGGTGCTTTGGCTCTTCGCAAGAATAACCAGACCCAGACGGCAGACAAGGAGTAATTGTAAGTGTTTCGAGGTTTGAGTATTAACGGTTGAAAAATTGTAATGCTTTACCAAGAAATAGCGTATAATATGACCTCGAAGCAGTATAAAATTACTTTGACCAGGGCAATTTAACCAAATTGCCCTGGTTTTGTTGTCACAAACAAATCCAATTGGCGGTACAATGTCCTAGATGCTCGTTATAATTATAGAAATCAGCAGCAAATCCACAACGTTAAATCAAGTGTATAAACATTGAACCAGGTTTTAGCGTAGAGGGCGCATTGTATATGCCCTTTTGATTTGATACCGAGTTCAAGGGTGATACATCCCTATTACTGGCTCAACCTCTGGGCAATTTGCTTTAGCCGGGTGTAAACGAAAGTCTAAAATGGTTTCAGGAGGTAAAGATTGGTGCAGAAAAGAAGCATAAGTTTAGGTTTGTTAGCTTTGCAGGGTGCCGCTTTGTTTTTGGCTTTGTTCATGGGGCAACCCGGTGAGGCGAAAGCCGCCGCCCTCAACCCGACCTGGCCTTTTACCCAGGTCTGGGAGCGCACCGATTACCCGGTGGCGCTGGGTGCAGCCTCGCGTTCGTGGTACTGGGGGCCAGTGCCATTCGCTTTTCTGAACGAAGATTACGGTGGGTCGCCCGGCGGCACGCGGTTGGTCTCTTACTACGACAAAAGCCGGATGGAAATTTCAAATCCTTTCGGCGATTCCAAGAGCAAGTGGTTTGTAACCAACGGTTTGTTGGTCAAAGAAATGATTAGTGGACAGATTCAACTTGGCGACTATCAGTTTGATAAAAGGTCGTCTGCCGAAGTGCCGGTTTCGGGCGATAGACTGGAAGAGAACCCGGTTTCGCCCACCTATGCCAATTTTCGTAACCTCACCGACACAACGGCTCGTAGCACCAGCCCAATCAGGGCCACGCTTGACCGTTTTGGTCGGGTAGATAGCAATTCCAGCCTGGCTTCGCGTTACCCCGAAACTGCTCCGGCTTACTATAATTCTGACTTGGGGCATAATGTTCCCGGCGTGATGTGGAACTTTCTAAATTCGCAGGGTTTGGTTTCTAAAGAACATCGGCTAGTCAACGACAGAATTGAGGATTGGGTTTTTAGCTTTGGCTTACCCGTAACCGAAGCCTATTGGACGCGCTCCAAAGTGGCCGGAGTCGAAAAAGACGTGTTGGTACAGCTTTTCGAGCGGCGCGTTTTGACCTATACTCCGTCTAATTCGGCGGCTTTTCAGGTTGAGATGGGCAATGTTGGGCTGCATTACTATAACTGGCGCTATGACCGTTACACTACCAAACCGGGAGCCTCGCCCCTTTACAATCAACCGCCAGTTCGCCTCTCCATCCCAACCATTAGCGTAAACACTGCCATAGAATACGTTGGCTTGAAGGGCGATGCAATGGATGTTCCGGCCCTACCTCAAAACGTAGCCTGGTATCGCTACGGGCCATCTATAGGCGATATTGGCAACGCCGTAATAGCGGGACACTATGACTACTACGCTACTGGCAAAGCCGTTTTCTGGGATTTGGGCAAACTCCGAATAGGCGATACCATCGAAGTTTATTCGGTGCTTGGTACAAAATTCAGCTTTCGGGTGACAGATACCAAAAGCTACCTGGATACCCAGTTCCCAATCGAGACCGTGTTCGGCAATAGCAGCCAGCGCAATCTGAACCTGATAACCTGCGAAGGTGCGTTCGACCCGGTTTCCACTAATTACAACAGACGTTTGGTGGTCTTTACCACGCTAGTTGAATAGGGCAAATCCATTGGCGGAGCAACGTCCTACGAATTAATTACTTTGCAATCGCTCTGGCTATAATATTTGTAGGAGGGGGCTATGCCCTCGAAAATTCAGTATTACCAAATTTTTGAAGGCGTAGCCCCACAATAGGCTAAATTTAGGACTAATTACTGAGATGAAAATCATCAAACGAAAATAGGTTTAGTGGAGCAAATTTTTCAGAAAGAAGGCCAACCTGATGTCACAACCGCCAAAAGATAACGCCGGAGTCATCACTCTGCCGCCTTTGATTTATTTAGGGCCGCTCCTGCTCGGCCTGTGGCTCAATCGAAAATTTCCTGCGCCATTTTTGCCACCGAAAGTAGGGCGCGTTGCAGGCTGGGGACTTATCGGGCTGGCTACCTTAATCGAAAGCTGGTTCATCCTGACTATGCAACGAGCGCGTACCCCGATTGACCCTCGCAAACCAGTCGCCCACCTGACTACTGATGGCCCGTTCCGCTTTAGCCGCAACCCCAGCTATGTTGCCTACACATTTTGGTATGTTGGAATTTCGAGTATAGTAAATGCGCGCTGGCCTATGCTACTCTTGCCAGCCGTGTTAGGAGTGGTTCAGCGTGGCGTTATTGAGCGAGAAGAGCGCTATTTACAGCAAAAATTTGGCGGCGAATATTCAGATTATAAAAAGCGAGTACGGCGCTGGCTCTAAACAGCAAATTTACTCAAAGGGCTAGTTTTCTACCTGGCTCAAAAATTCCTGCATCTGGCGTAACTGGCTTTCCACAACCCTCCGGGGAGTTCCCCAGGAAATAGCTACAATCAAGTCTCTGGCTTTTAAGGCAGTCAGTTTAGGCTCATCGCTTTGCTCAACATTCCCAAGTCCCCATTGCAAACATCTTTCTTTCCTTCTTTCTTGTATGCTATTAAACTAATTCAAACCGTAGTGTTGATTGTTTGGACGACACCCGCCCGGAAAAGTCACTTTTTTGCACAAATCTAATTTATGCTTATACTAGGAGTTATTTAACGCAGACCGAGGATTTTCGCGGCAGTAACTTTATATAGGGAAAGGCTAAAACGAAGGTTATGAAAAAAGTTGCAGTACTGAGTGCCGACGAAGCAGTGGCGCTTATACCAGATGGGGCGACGCTGGCCTATAGCGGCTTTGGCGCAATGTGCCATCCCGAACAGTTGAGTGAGGCACTGGAACGGCGCTTTCTGGCTACCGAAAAGCCGGAAGGTCTGACGCTGATTTTTGCGGCAGGGCAGGGCGGGATGGAAGGAAACGGGATTAACCATCTGGCCCATACTGGCCTACTCAAGCGCACGATTGGCGGACATTACGGGCGTTCGCCCCGCGTGATGCGCATGGCAGCGGCGGCGGGTTGCGAAGCCTATAACTTGCCGCAAGGTGTTATCGCGCAGCTATTCCGCGAAGCCGCCGCCAAACGGCCCGGCTTGCTCACGACGGTGGGACTGGGAACGTTTGTTGACCCTCGTTTGGAAGGTGGCAAACTCAATGCTATCACGCACGAAGAACTGGTGGAAGTAGTAAATATGGCTGGACAGGAGTGGCTTTTTTACAAAACGCCACCCGTGACGGTTGCTATGATACGCGGCACTTATGCCGACGAATGGGGCAATATTTCCACCGAGAAAGAAGCAATCACCACTGAAGGGCTGGCAACCGCCCAGGCAGCCCACAATGCGGGCGGATTGGTACTGGTGCAGGTCGAGAAAATTGTGCCGGGCGGCAGTTTGCACCCTAAACAGGTGCGGATTCCCGGTATTCTGGTAGATGCGGTGATAGTTGACCCCGAACAGTGGCAGACCAGAGGAACGCGCTTTAACCCAAGTTTTTCAGGTGATGAACGCGCCCAGCTTTCGGCCCTTGAACCGTTGCCGTTGAACGAGCGCAAAGTAATTGCCCGTCGCGCTGCCCAGGAATTAAAGCCGGGTATGGTGATTAATCTGGGCCTGGGTATGCCCGAAGGCGTGGCTTCGGTGGCGGCAGAACATGGGCTGACCGAAGATTTTACCCTGACCATCGAGTGTGGGCCAATCGGCGGCGTGCCGCAATCTGCCGATAATTTCGGGGCGGCGGTCAATCCCCAGGCGATTATTGAGCAGACCGCTCAGTTCGATTTTTATGCGGGCGGCGGGCTTGATCTGACCTGCCTGGGACTGGCGGAAGCCGATGCCCACGGCAACATCAACGTTTCGCGCTTTGGGCCGACCATCGCGGGCTGTGGCGGCTTCATTGACATCAGCCAGAACACGCGCGAAGTTATCTTCTGCGGCACGTTCACCGCCGGAGGGCTTAAAACCGAGGTTGGTAACGGACGTATCCAGATTTTGCAGGAAGGTCGCCAGCAAAAATTTGTGCAGGCGGTTGAGCAGGTCACGTTCTCCGGCGATTACGCCCGCACTCATGGGCAGCGCGTGCTGTATGTAACCGAGCGGGCCGTCTTTGAAATGCGCTCCGATGGGCTAACCCTGACTGAGATTGCTCCCAGTCTCGATGTCGAACGCGACGTGCTGGCCCACATGCAGTTCCGCCCCAATATCGCGCCTTATTTACATCGAATGGACGAGCGCTTTTTTAGCCAGTAGCTGTACCTACTAATAAAAGGCCCGGTTGGTTGATACTGACTGACCGGGCCTTTTATTTAATTCATCTGTGAAAATTGCCCTGCTGCTGTATCTACCGTGGATGCCTGGTCTATCATATTAGTAGTTCGCTCCTCGGAGATGATCCAGCCACTTTTACTTTAGAGGTGTTTGCCGGGAGTTCAAGGCTGATGTTAATTTTTGGGCTTCTGATTACTGCCATAAGTTTACCTCCTTTTGGTAATGAACAGGCGCTACAATTTTACGCTACTATAATTATATTACTACCTGGTAAATAAATTGATTTAAGATTGTAAAAAAAATTGAAAATCTATAACAGATTTATGAGTATATGCAACTTCACAAAGCCGGATAAATTTTTCTGTTCGCTAGAAATCTAAATAATAATAGCTTCATGTATTTTATGGCACAAAGTATGCTATATTTCATTTAGACAATCGAATATTGGTTCTTTTTCTGCAAGAGCGATGTAGCATCGGCAATAAATTTAATGAAATTCAGGTAGACTTTCATCTGCTATAGCTAACTTTGTGTACTGATTGCGGAAGAACCTTGTATTATCAAAGCCTGAAATAAGCTTCCTGCTCTATATTCCAACCTTATTTCAGTGCCTTTAGTTCAGGATTTACAAATGAAAATTGGTATCCTTGCTCCTATTGCCTGGCGTACTCCGCCGGAGCATTATGGAGGCTGGGAACTTGTGACCTCGAACCTTACCGAAGGTTTGGTACGATGCGGCCATGAAGTAACTTTGTTTGCTACAGCAGATAGCCAGACCAGTGCCTACCTGGAAGCGGTTTGTCCGCATCCTCTTACCACCTATTCTAGCCTAAACTCACGAGTCTACGAAAGTTTACACACCGCCCACGCCTTTGAATATGCACGAACGGCCAACTTTGATTTGCTGCATAACCATACCGGCTGTTTCCCTTTGACTTACAGCCGCTTGCTTCCAGTGCCTACCCTTACTACCCTTCATGGTTCGGCAGCAGAAGCAGGCAGCCGTCTGATTTACCAGCGTTACAAAGAGCAGCCTTATGTTGCAATCAGCCATTCCGAACGGGAAATTGCCCCTGAATTGAACTATGTGGGTACAGTGTACAACGGCATCGCCGTTGAGAGTTTTGATTTTGCGCCCAAAGCGGGCAGCTATTTGCTGGTGATAGGCCGGATGTCACCCGACAAAGGAGTTCATCTGGCAATTCGGGTAGCTGAAAAATTTGGAATGCGATTGGTACTCGCCGGAATTGTGCCTCCCGAAAATCAGCTTTATTTTGACGAAAAAATAAAGCCTCATCTTAAACCTGGGCGGGTAGAATTTGTTGGCCCGGTTAATCACGCCGCCAAAAACGAGCTTTATGCCGGGGCTTACGCCTTTTTGCACCTTATCACCTATCGCGAAGCATTTGGGCTTACTATGGTTGAGGCAATGGCCTGCGGTACGCCAGTGGTTGGGATAGGGCTGGGGAGCGTGCCGGAGCTGGTCAAACCGGGAATTAGTGGAGTAGTAGTTGCGCCCACTCCAGATGAAAATCAATTAGTAGCTAAAACCGTTGAAGCTTTGCAGCAGCTAGAGCATCTCCAACGGGCAAAAATTAGAGAATTTGTAGCTGCTTCTTTCAGCGTCGAAGGAATGGTAGAGGGGTATTTAAAAGTTTATGGGGAAATGACCCGGAAAAAGGGTTAACCAGACGTGAAAGGAATTATAACTTATGTTAAGCGTTACTTCAGATTTTAGAGGAGGAAATAAACTGTTTTCCGGGAATGTAAACCGTAAAATTGCTTTTTTAAGTAGTTTTCCACCTCGCCAATGTGGAATTGCCACCTTTAGCAGTGATGTAATTCAGGCAATAACACGTCAGGCTCGAGATATTCAACCAATTGTAATTGCAATGGAAGAACCAAACAGCCCCATTCGGGATTATCCTGAAATAGTAAAATTTACTTTGCCCCAGAATAAGCGCCCAGCTTACCAGCAGGCTGCCGCATTTATCAATCAAAGCGGAGCGCAGGTACTGTGCGTTCAACACGAATTTGGATTATTTGGCGGCGAGGCGGGCGAATGGCTCCTAGAACTGCTCAAACAGGTAAAGCTTCCCGTAGTCACTATTATGCACACCGTTCTGGCCGAGCCGGAGCCATCTTACCGCCGGGTAACACTGGGATTGGTCAAACTATCCCAAAAAATTGTAGTGCTAACCAACACTGCCAAAAGATTGATGCAGCAGGTTTATAACGTGCCATCCACTCAATTAGAAGTAATTTATCACGGTGTACCAGATGTCCCCTTTGCTTCTACCACTGAGGCTAAAGCCCGGTTGGGTCTGGAAGGCCGGACGGTGTTGAGTACCTTTGGTCTGATTAATAAAGGCAAAGGAATTGAGTATGCGATTGAGGCACTACCGCCACTGGTAGAACGCTACCCCGATTTACTTTATTTGGTGCTGGGCGAAACTCATCCCGTAGTACGCCAGCATGAAGGTGAGAGTTACCGGGAGCATCTTATAGCGCGGGTAAACAAGCTTGGGCTACAAAACCATGTTCGCTTTGAAAATCGTTACCTGACTTTTGATGATTTGTGCCATTATCTCGCCGCCACCGATATTTATTTGACCCCTTACCTGGGGCTTGACCAAATTGTGAGCGGTACACTGGCCTATGCGCTGGGTTTTGGCAAAGCGATAATTTCCACGCCTTATCTTTATGCCGAGGAAGCCCTGGCAGATAAGCGTGGTATGTTGGTGAATCAGCGCGATAGCACTACTATTACGGCGGCGCTATTGGAATTGCTCAGTAAACCGGCGCAACTCCGCCAGCTTCAACTGGCGGCTTATCGTTACGGGCATCAAATGGCCTGGCCTAATATTGGCAATCAATACGTCAGTGTGTTCGAGCATTTGCTTGAGACAAAGGCGGCGCTTCCCAGGCGGACGGAGATTATTACCAGTAATTCGCTGGCTAACACTCAAATGCCGGATTTGTGGGCTGGCTTTTCTGGTATCGAAGCATTAGGAGGGCCAAGATGAGCCTGACACTATTAAATCCAATCAAGCTTTCGACGCATGGACCAGTTTTAAACCCGGCTCATTTGCTGAGTATGACCGATGATACGGGCCTGTTTCAACACTGCCGTTATAATATTCCTGACCGCAATCACGGTTACACTCTGGACGATAATGTCCGCGCCCTCATTGTAGCGGCGCAGAGTGACAATGCGGCTTTATTGGCTCGCCTGCCGGTTTATCTTAGTTTTGTAATGTATTGTCAGCGACCAGACGGCCTCTTCCGCAATTTTATGGACTATGACCGTCATTTTCTGGAAGAGGTCGGCAGCACCGACTCGCAGGGCCGAACTTTGTGGGCGCTGGGAGTACTCTATCGAGAACAGCCCGAATACCGCATACTGGTGGACGAAATGTTGACTGCCTTGCTACCACATTTAAGTCAGCTAACTTATCTTCGCAGCAAAGCCTTTGCTATTTTAGGTTTCCATTCTTATTTGCAAGCCGCCCCGGATAATTATTTGTTACAGGCCAGTCTGGAAAAACTGGCCGACGAATTGGTGCAAAGCTGGCAAGCTACCACTGCCAAAAACCCCGACTGGCACTGGTTCGAGGAATTTCTTACCTATGAAAACGCCCGATTACCGCAAGCGCTCTTTGCTGCCTACATCACTACAGGTCGAAGCCTCTACCTGACCATAGCCCAAAAAGCGGCGGCTTTCCTTGAGAAAATCCACTTTGAACGAGGCTATCTCAAACTAATCGGCAACCAGGGCTGGCTATATATGGGGCAGAAAGTGGCGGAGTTCGATGAACAGCCGGTAGATGCCGGAGCTTTGGTCGAAATGTACCAGATGGCTTACCTGGCTACCGACGAAATCGCTTATTCCCGGCTGGCCCAGGTTGCGTTCGAGTGGTATACCGGGCGCAATTGTCACGGTCTGGCACTGTATGAGCCTCGGCGGGGTGGTTGCTACGATAGCCTCACCGCGCAGGGGTTGAATTTGAACCAGGGGGCAGAGTCGGTACTTTCTTACCAAATGGCTTTACAAAGTTTGCTAACGGCGGTGCTTTAGTTAATATTAAAACACCCATAGCCAAAAATATACTAGATATAGCAAAAATAATCTTTAACCGGCTGTTTTTAAAGCTCATTTTGAGCCAGAAATCTTTCGGATAGTTTATTAGTTGGTCAACAGAAAAGCAAAAGGTTCTGAGCTAATTTTCTTTGTGCAAAATTTTTATCAGAATACGCCCTGTTGTACAGCTTGTGTAAAAAGTTCAAAACGGTGGATCATATAGCCACCCTCGACAGCACCATTCGCCTGGGCGACTGTCTGCCGCCCGATCACCTGGCCTGCTTTGTAGCCGATTTAGTGGTTCAGCTCGATTTGACCAGCTTCTACGACCGCTACAGCAAAAAGGGCGGCAGCGCTTACGACCCAAAAGTACTGCTGGGCTTGCTCTTTTATGCTTACGCTACCGGGGTCTTCTCTAGCCGACACATCGAGCGCGCTACTTATGAGCAAATTCCTTTTCGCTATCTGGCTGGTAATCTTCATCCTGACCACGATACCCTGGCTAACTTTCGTAAAACTTTTCTGCCTCAACTTAAAGACTTATTCGTTCAGCCTCTACTGCTGGCCCAAACCGCCGGGGTCATAAAGCTGGGTAATATCCACTGGCAGGTTCGCCCCAGGTAATTACCTGCTGAATCTGCCAGAAACACATCTGCCCCACAATTGAAGCTTTGAGCGCCGCCTGCCAGTTTTCGTCCCAGTGTAACCAGTCTTTCGAGGTTTGCTTCATCCGTTATTGTTACCAGTAAATCGGTATCTTTTGGGTCAGGTTTAGTGCTAGTTAAAGAACCTATCAGAGCTATCCGAGTGACCCCAGGTAGCTGGCTGGCTTTCAACACAAAAAAAAGCGTTAGTTGTAGTAACCTGAGACGAGCATCCTGCACTGATGGCCCTTAATAGTGCGGTTTGTAATAGGTGCGTTTATTCCTCGTCATCCTCGTACACCTCATCCTCGTCATTGTAGCCGTACTGAGCGGGCGCATCGCCGTGCGCCTCGGTGATTACCGGGTAACTTTGAGCCGGTTTAACCCCGTTGGGAATAAGTGCTTCCAGTTTGATCAGGTGGCGTAGCTCATCGCCAAAATCGAAGATGTAGAGAAACTGCTGTCCAACTTTGAGAGGCAATGTTTCCAGACGAAAACGGCTGGCGGCCCGACCCTCTTGACTCAAAGGACTCTCATAAGAGGTGCGTCCATCCCAGGCTTTGCCACTTAGAAAGAAAGCATAAAGGTGGTCATTATCCCAACCGAAAGCCGCTTGAATCGCTTCGTGCAGGTCATCCAGGGTTTGGTCGCCACGCAGCTCGATACGTCGCCAGGTACGTTTGTTCCAGGCCAACTTGACCTGGAAGCGATAAAGCGTAGTGAGCGCGGCGGGTGAAGCTGGTTCAGTTGGCTCTAATTCTTTGTGGTCGTATTCGGCCATTTCTCGCTCGAAAGTTTCCTCAGCAAACTGCCAATATTGCTTCTCATAACCTTCTGCCGGATAGCGAACTACCACTGCCAGTTTCTCGGTTCCAACTTTAGTCTCGATGTCAAAATAACCTTTAGGTGGAGGTTGGATGCGCTCGAGCATAAACCCGATAGCGCTAAAAAACTGGTTGAGCGCATCAAGGGCCAGCGCCACGGCTCTTACTTCCCGTGAGTTGAGGGAGCGTCCTCCCTGTTCCGGCACTATTCGGTGAAAACGTGGCACCGCCTCCTTTGAGGGATATTTGAAACCTCGCTCCTTCAGCCAGTCCACATATTCCGGGCCGCTCTTTCCCGCCGATTCATAAAAGAGTACCAGACTATCCACCAGTTTTTCTCTTTTTTGTTTGCTGTTGGCTTTAGTCAACCCTAATTGCTGGCCTAATTCGTCAATAACCACCCGCTCTTGCACAAGTGGGGGCAAGTGGTCTATCGAACTACCGGCCCGGCGTAGCATTTCCTTGCCCTGCTCGATTAAAGCATCCTGTTCAGCCTGTTTCTCACCCTGGCTTACTGCTTTTCTAAAATCGGCCAGGCTAAAATAAAAAGCTATCCCAATTACCATTCCGGCATTGCCGCTTGAAATATTGTTTGCCTTCGTGAATATAAATATCGAGTGTGCGTTTTCCGCCGACCAGCACCTGTCCCTGCCGCCGGGGTAGTTTGTTCAGAGTTTGCACTATTTTCTCTAACTGCTGCGTTCGACCCTTCTGAGGCATAACCAAAACTCTCCTTTCCTCTCTTCTCTTCATCACCAGAAAACTGAACTTCCTTTGTTAAGGCAACTCTTACGAGAAAAAATGCTTGACAGTACGCCAATGTCCCCAGCTTAAATGTACTTGCCCGGTCTTTTCTTAGCTGACTACTCCCGAACACTGAAATGACCTGATTAAACGGAATTGAAACAGCTACAACGTTGGCTCAACTTTGGTTTGAGTAAATTACCGCCCCGCCAAGTTTTAATTGAATTAAGACCAATACCATTCAAATAACGTTTGTAGGAGGAGGCTGCGCCCTCGATTTTATCCTTACCACCGCTCAAAAAATCGAGGGCGCAGCCTCCTCCTACACCGATTTTGGCCTTATTTGAACGGTATTGGCCCTAAGTGGGCAATTCGCCCAAGAATGGTGCTAAAGGTAGCCTGTTATTACAAGTCAGATAATGAGAGAACTATACTGCTTTATCTGCGTTTATCCACCCCTATTTGCGGCTCTTATTGGAACCGCAAATAGGGGACAGATTATAAAGGGAGGTTTCAGGTAAACTTTTGGTGAAGGAGGTGGAGAAAATGTTCAAAGTAAAAGCTTTTGAAACCGGGTGGTCAGCGTCAGAATGGAACCCGGCTAATTTTGAAGGGGTTATTTTGCAATACCAGCCCCGGATTTATAATTTTATTTACAGACTGGTTCGAGAAGGACAGTTAGCCCAGGATTTAACCCAGGATACCTTTTTGCGGGCTTACGTGGCGCTATGCAAAGAAGCTACAAATGCTAGTCAGGCTACTATGGAAGAGAACCAGAACCCGATGGAGGTTGCCCCTTCTATTCTGGCCTGGCTGTATATCATTGCCCGTAATACCGCCATCAGTGAATTGCGCCGCCGCAAAACAGTGCAGTTCTCTTCGTTCTGGCAGCGTGACGATAACGGCCTGGAATATGAGGTAAACATCCCGTCCAGGACTGGTCTGAGTGGGAATGGGAGCGAACTTGAAAATCATTTCGTGCTGCGGGACGAACTGGAACAAGCTATCGCTAAAGTGGGGAGAGTACGTTTAACCGCGCTACTACTGCATCTGGATGGCTACAGTTATCAAGAGATTAGTAAGCTGACCAGCACTTCACTTTCGGGGGTCAAATCCCAAATCTTCCGAGCCAAACAAGATTTACGGCGCAGTTTCTTGACCCAACCAGATTTTGCTCGGCAGCAGTTGTTAGCGTAGAGTTATGGGTCGGTACTGTGTTGTGTGTGTGGTAGGAAATGCGTTAATTCGCGATAATAGTTGCCGCCAATACTCCTGCTAACAGTGGGTTTGGTGGAGCAGATCTTGGGGTCAGAAACCAGAGGGCCTGGTTTACACAAATCGCGTAACCAGAAAGATGAAGATAACCCCGGCATAGGTTAATAGCAAAGCCTGTCTGGAAGGTTTGGGGCTGTGAGCTTGAGGTAAAATATCCGAACCGGCAATATAAAACAGGAAACCGGCAAAAAAGCCCAGATAAAGTACCTGGAACTGCGGCGGGAAATGAAAGGCAAAAGTCGACAAAACCCCTACAACCGGCGCCAGGGCATCCACTACCAACAAAATAAGCGAGCGTTTGACGGAATTGTCGTTCACCAGCATCAAGCCGGTGGTGTTCAGCCCGTCAGCGAAATCATGCGAGATAACCGCAATTGCGACTATTAGCCCCAGTTTACTATCTACTTGAAACCCCAGCCCAATCCCTACCCCGTCCATAAAACTATGTCCACTTAAAGCCAGGGCCGAAAGTATTCCTACCTTTGGGTGCTTATGCTCCGCGTAGTTTTTCTCGTTACAAGAATGGATCAATACAAGTTTTTCG